>NZ_JABKBZ010000045.1:0-44137 GCF_013166635.1 Lentimicrobium sp. S6
CTCTTCCCTTTCCGAACAGAGAAGTTAAGACCGCTAGCGCTGATGGTACTGCCAATGGTGGGAGAGTAAGTCGTCGCCACTCCTTTATAATAGCAAGTTCAATTTTTTTGAACTTGCTTTTTTTATATCTCTATGTATTATAGAGTTTTTCTTTGCATCTTTTTATACTGTATATGATTAGTAAAAGCTAATATCAAGATATTATGGTGATTATGGCAGCGGGGTACACCTCTTCCCTTTCCGAACAGAGAAGTTAAGACCGCTAGCGCTGATGGTACTGCCAATGGTGGGAGAGTAAGTCATCGCCATTCCTTTTTAAAGCGAGTTCAATTTATTTTGAGCTCGCTTTCTTTGTATAAAACCTATAGATTCCTTTAGATTAATTACTATTTTTGTAAAAAAGTATAAATATGTCAGAGAAAAGAAATTGGGTCAGTTTATATGACTTCGAAGATATAAGATTAGAGTTTTGGGAAGGAATTGCAAAAATAACTATCAATAGGCCAAGATATTATAATGCATTTACACCTACAACAACAACTGAAATGTCTGTAGCAATGGATATTTGCCGCGAAAATCAAGATGTTTTAACTGTAGTGATTACTGGAGAAGGGGATAAAGCATTTTGTGCTGGCGGAGATCAAAATGTAAAAGGTAAAGGTGGCTATATTGGAAAAGATGGAATTCCACGTTTAAATGTTCTTGATGTACAAAGAAAAATTAGATCTATACCTAAACCTGTAATAGCTATGGTGAATGGATATGCCATCGGAGGAGGACATGTTTTACATGTTGTTTGTGATTTAACTGTTGCTTCTGATAATGCTAAATTTGGACAAACAGGTCCCAAAGTAGGTAGTTTTGATGCTGGTTTGGGATCCTCATATTTAGCTGCTATAGTAGGACAGAAAAAAGCTAGAGAGATTTGGTTTCTGAATAAGCAATATACTGCTGATGAAGCATTAGAAATGGGGTTAGTTAATAGAGTTGTTCCTTTCGATAAATTAGAAGATGAAGTAGTGGATTGGTGTAAAACAATGCAAATGCGAAGTCCAATGGCTTTGAGAATGATAAAATTGGGTATGAATGCAGAGCTTGATGGTCAAATTGGGATCCAAGAATTCGCTGGTAATGCAACACTACTCTATTATATGACTGATGAAGCACAAGAAGGAAAGAATGCCTTTCTTGAGAAAAGAGATCCTGATTTTCATAAATACCCTAAATTCCCATAGTGTAAATGAGCAAGTTTAATAATTGGTTAAATGCATTTAGGCTTCGTACTCTTCCTTTAGCATTAGCCAGTATACTAATGGGAATAGCTGCGAGCGAAATGCATGGTGTTTTTAATTTAGATGTAAGTATATTTGCTATTATTACTACTCTTTTCCTTCAAATTCTTTCAAACTTGGCTAATGATTATGGGGATGGTATTAAAGGTACGGACAATGAGAACAGACTAGGACCAAAGAGAACAATACAATCAGGACTTATTTCTATTGAGGAGATGAGGAATGCGATTATTGTATTCTCCATATTTTCTTTAGTTTCGGGTTTATATTTAGTCTATATCAGTCAGATAAATATTCTAGAAATTACAATCTTCATTCTTCTTGGGGTTTTTGCTATTCTAGCTGCTATCTTTTATACTGTTGGTGAAAAATCTTATGGTTATCGTGGTTGGGGTGATATATTTGTATTTCTTTTTTTCGGTTTGTTGGCTGTATTAGGTTCTTTCTATTTGAATGCAAAATACTTTAGTCTAGATGTTGTTTTTCCTGCCATCACAGTAGGCCTTTTGAGTACAGCAGTATTGAACCTTAATAATATCAGAGACCTGAAGAATGATAAAGAAAATGGGAAAATGACCATTGCAGTTAAGCTAGGGGTGAAAAGGGCAAAATTTTATCATACCTTATTAATTAATCTGGCATTTTTTGCTTTACTGCTTTTCGTCAGTATGAGTGCAACTGCATGGCAGAATTATTTCGTATTCTTTATGTATCCTTTTTTCCTAATGGATTTATTGAAGATTGATAAAGAAACCGATTTGAAGAAATTGGATCCATATTTGAAGAAGACTGCATTAAAAACCTTTTTATTGGTTTTAATTTTCACCTTATTAGTATTTATATATTAGTAAGTAATGATAAAAGCAAAACAGGCTGTTCATTTAAATTTGAACAGCCTGTTTTTATTGTATTGTTTATTCCATTAAAGTTTAATAAATGGAATAATTTGTTGGTCACCTTTATTATTCAAAAGTTGAATATAATAGGTTGTAGGCTTGAATAAATGAGTATTAATTATAAAGCTACTCGAATTACTTCCACTTTCTATCAACTGTCCCATAGTATTAAAGATACGATATTCAATTTCCTCTTCAGATTTCAGTTTGATATTCAATACTTCTGAAATTGGATTTGGATATAATTGAGCAAGGTTATTATTCTTTGAAGAAGAAATATCTTCATTGCCTAAAATAACTGGATTTCCTGGAGGAAGAATAATAAAATCTAACCATGCAGCATCTAAACCACTTTCTCCGGTCTCATCCTTCATATATTCCCATTTAAATTCATGAATACCTTCAGTTACTGGGAACATAAATTGTTCAAATAAAACTAAACCACTCCATGCTGAAACTAAATAATCATCTATATAGAAATTTAGATAATCATGATTTTCTTCACTTGAAACCTGAAGATAGAATGATATTTCATTATCCGCAATTAATTCATATTCTAATGATAAAATGGAACTTTGATTGTCAGATATTTCACCAGAACGAGCTGAGAAATCTCCATCAACAGTATAATTATCCGCTATTGTCCATTCGAAGTCTCCTGTATTAGTCCAATTAAAACTATCAAAATTTTCAGATTCCCAATTTTCCACAATGATTCCAATATTGAAATAGAGCTCATTTTGAATAGTGAACGGATTAGCATCTAGCTCAAAAATTATGTTTGCAATATAGCCTATAGGTGCTGAAACATCTGTGATAATTTCAAAAGTTGCAGCTAAAGTTTCACCAATTTCAATTTGTTCAAAATTTGAGTTGCCTGAGTTGAGGGTGATAAATTCAGAATTAGGACTTATACTGATAGAACCTGCTGGTAATTTCATATGCCCATTATTCTTGATTTCTATAATTCCTGTAGCAGATTCACCTGCATCTAAATAGCCATTTCCATTGCCTTCAGTTTCCTCAAAACTAATGACGCTAAATTCTAAAGAAGGAGCAAAGACTTTAATTTTGAAGGTGCTTTCCCAAATAGAGTTACCATCAGTAGCAGAGAATGTAAATTCTACATTATGATTATCTGGAATATCAACTGAGGTGTTAAAACTAAAAGCATCAGTAATATTTATTTCCTCACCCGATGATAGGTTGCCAACAGAATATTCTGAACTTGTAATAGTAATATAAGAATCATCAGTTAAAAGTGAAATAATTACATTTTCAGCATCTGCAGAACCAATGTTTTTCACAATAAAATCTAAATCCACGGTTTCATTATAAGCAACGATACCATCCTCAGTTTCATCATTAATGGTATAACTTGTTTTCATAACATAGGCTCCTTCTGATGGAACAACTAAAATTTCACCTTCGTGACGGTAATAGTTTTGCTTAGTAATTACAATTTTAATGATAGTTCCCTCATTTTGATTAGGAATGGTTAAATTAGCAATACCATCCTCTATAAATCCATTGGAGATTAACTCTCCATCTACTGAAAGACCAATCAATGAACCATTTTCCCCACTGACTTGAATATTTGTAGTCGAAGTAGTTATTCCAGCTTCATAAGCAACTGGATTTTCTATAGGAACTTCAGTGTATACAGTATTAAAAGCATCACCATGGTGATGAAATAACCTATAAGTAATAGTTTTCATACTATTACTAGCCCAATTTGTTGAGGATAAGAAGTATTTTCCAGATGCTACTCCAAATGCAGGTCTAAAATCCCGTTCAGGAATTAGATTCCCACCGTAGTCTGGCATAAAATCTGGCCACATATTGTCATATAAACCCCAAACTAAAGCATCGTTTACAAAACTATAGGATACTTGTGTTGGAGCGGTTAGACTTAATGCTCCACCATTTTCATGCCTATGAAATTTTTCAGCGAAACAATTTTCACCTTCATTAAATTGACCTGTTTGGCAATTAATTGTAAATACATGACTTAATAAGTCAGCATTAGTTAATGAGTTAATATTATTGGTGTTAAAGTCTGGTTCTCCCCATCCATTATAATTTCCGTGATCTCTATGTTGAAGAATAAAAGCCCCAGCGTTTAGAGCATTGATAACATCAGTTTCAGTGCCACCGGTCCAATTTCCTAATTCGCCAGGTGTTGCAGGAAGGTATCCTAGACCATTTGGGCCAAAATAGCCTAAAACTGAACTTGTATTTGAAGCTGTAGACCATGGATCTATGGTGGGATTACCTTCGTATATAGCATTGATTCTAGTTGGATTTTTTCCAAGGACAGTTCGCATATATCCACCAACGGTCTCAGAACAAATTTGAAACCATCTTTCGGTTTGCCAACCAAGTGCTGTAATGGGTTCGTTATAAAAAGATTCTAGGGTAGGAGGGTTACGTTCATAATTCACAAATTTGTGTACCAGTACTTCAAATTCTTCATAACTTCTACCTGTCATACGGGCAAATACAAAATCAGGAAGGTTGTTTCCGGTAACATCTGCATAATAATTATCTGAGATATAAGTACCTTCATAGGGATGTGTCCATGAATTAGAAGTAATTCCATTTTCATCTTCACTGTAATCTGCCATTAGTAATACTGCTGATGGAACAGGATCCCAATTATCATATACTTCTTCAAAAAAACTATTAATATTTTCAATGTCATTGCCACCAATTTCGTCAACGGTCATTATTTTAGTATGAATACCTTGTTCATTTCGGAATTTTTTTATGGTATCTGCCCAAGGCAAGAAGTCTATATTATCAGGTACAACAATTAAATATTCACAACCTTCTTCTTTTGTGGTATTCATTCTTTTTGAATAGTCTATAGCAGGAATATCATCAATATTATAAGTTAAATCGCTTAAAATTTGATCCCAGAAAGGAGAACGGAATCTATCTTCACCATAGGTGCCTTTTGATTGACTTAATGAGATTTCTATTTCAATATTGTGATGAACCATTAATTCTTTACTTATGGCATTAAATTGGAAAGGTGAAATGGCAATTTGCAAGAATTGCATTCCTCTAATTTCTGATTGCTCAAAACTTGCAATGCTGCTTGGGTAAAATTCGTTTTTTTGATATTGAACTCCTTTTTTAGCCTTTATACTTTTTTGGGTGTCGAAAGGAATTGGAGCATTTGGAGCTAAATTAATACTTTCAATTATTTCTGATTGCGTGCTTTTAATAGCCAAATGAGGAATGGCACCATCGGGAATTAAAATTGATCTACTAAAGAAAGGAAGCTCGGGAGCCCCTTCAAGGCCAGGAACTAAACTTTCTTGGAATATTACTTTATTGAAATTCTCTCCATCAACTTCAGCTTCAATAAGTGTAAACTGATGAATATTAAAGCTTAAGTTTATAACTTCTTGTTTTGAGGAATTAATAATTAATCCTTCTTTACCTTTATTTGCGTCATAAGTATATTGCTGTGCTTGAAGAAATAAACCAATACTTAAAAATGAAAATATAAAAGTAAATTGTTTTAAAAAATGACTCATAGAGGTAAGTTTGTGTGTTTGAATGCACAAATCTAACAAAAATGACTAAGAATCCCCCCGATAGTTCAGACTCTTAAGTATTTATTTTGAAATATAATAAATAATGCCTACAATTAGCAATTATCTTTGTAGGCATTAAGTTCAGCTATTTTTAAATTGAGTTTATCTTGTAAAACAACATCTAAACGATTTGTTATTACTCATATCTTCTGTACTTGCATCATTACATGAGCCGTTACCTACTACAGTTGCTGTAGGAGATGCACCAGGTTGACCAGTATTTAACCATTCCCAGTCATTGGTCATATTAGTAGTACCACTGCCTGACTTCTGACATGTGTAATACCATTCGTCCCAAGTGCATAAACGGGAATCTTGATCACCACATAGTTTTGAAGCATCCCACCAGGTAATTGCACTTCTTTCATTAACTTCTATACAGAACTGTTCATTGATTGCCGACCAATCTCCAGCAGGGCAATCTCTTAAACTCGTTCCAGCAGGACCAATTGGTCCAGTGGGTCCTTGAGGACCTGTGGCACCATCAATTGTCATGATACTCCATGTACTTCCATTATATATGAAAGAAGCTTTCAATACGATATTATAATAAGCATCGTTTAGACTTGGGTTTGCAGGATCTCCTGCAGCTAATCCTCGCCAATTGATACTAGTGCCATCTGCTCCTGCAGGACCTGTATTTCCATCTGGTCCCTGAGCACCAGTTGCTCCAGTAGCACCAACACTTCCTTGTGGTCCAATAGGACCTTGGATTCCTTGAGGCCCAGTAAAATCTTCGCTAAGGAATGTAGTTCCATCTGTATAGGTTATAGTGAAAGTTCCATTGCCATTATTTACAGTTGATTGGATCCCAAGCCCTGTATTTCCAATTGGTCCTACGACACCTTGGGGACCAATAGGTCCTTGTACACCTTGAGGACCAGTTAGATCATCACTTATAAAAGTATTCCCATCAGTATAAGTTATTGTAAATGTTCCATTACCATTATTAACAGCAGATTGTATTCCCAAGCCTGTGGCACCTGTTAATCCAGCAGGTCCTTGGGTTCCAGTGACTCCTGTAGGTCCTTGAGGACCAGTTAAATCATCACTTATAAAAGTATTCCCATCAGTATAAGTAATGGTGAAAGTTCCATTTCCATTATTAACAGCAGATTGTATTCCTAAGCCTGTAGCTCCAGTTAATCCAGTTGGACCTTGGGTTCCAGTGGCTCCTGTTGGTCCTTGAGGACCCGTAAAATCATCACTAATGAAAGTTGTTCCATTAGTATAGGTAATAGTGAAAGTTCCATTTCCATTATTTATAGTGGATAGTATTCCAAGTCCGGTAGCTCCAGTTGCTCCTGCTACACCTTGCGGTCCAACAGGGCCTTGTACGCCTTGAATACCTTGTGGTCCTGTTAAATCGTCACTAATAAATATAGTTCCATTTGTATAGGTAAGTGTGAAGGTCCCATCTCCGTTATTTATAGCTGATTGTATACCTACTCCATCCGTTCCAGCAGGCCCTGTTGAACCACTTTCTCCTTGAGGACCTTGTGGTCCTTCTTGTCCAATAATAGAAGAAATATCTAGTGTGTTTCCAGAACTTATACTTAATGAATTTCCATCTAGACTTAAATACTGATTATCTGATGAAGTGATATCTAAGGTTTTGGTGGCAGGATTAAAAAATAAATTCGTCGCACCTGCTCCATTAATTTGCAATTGCTCTCCTAATTGAACCTCCCCAGAGTTTCCATGATCATCGTTTATTGTAATGGCAGAATGCTCTAATTTTTCATTAGTCACATTGGCATCGGCAATTTTATTAGTGATGATAGAGGCGGGGTTTAATATCATAACTCCAGTATTTGTTAATTGCGCATCGCCACTCAAATTAACTCCTGTAGCTATATTACTATTATTACCAATAAATATTTTTCCATTTTCTAGGCTTGGGTCTAAACCTCCTCCAGCTAATCCATTGATTTGATTCTGGAAGTGGGTACTATCTGTTATATTTTTGTTGTATAAAATTTGAATGGAGTCACTATTAACTGCATCTCGGTAGATGGCACGTGTTATTTCGGCTTGCAAAGAAAAATCTAAAGCATTTATTTGATTTTGAAAGCTTGTACTGTCTTCAAATATATTTAGTTGATTGATTAAAATCTCTTGAGTGTTGGCAGAAATACTATTTGAATTTTGCAATTCAGCTGAAATAGCTCTTGTAATTTCACCCAAAATAGAATTGGTATTGGCATCTATTAATTGTTTGAAATATAATGAATCACCATCGTATGAATTCTGAAGATTAGCAATAGCATCTGTATTGATTTGAATATTACTATTATTGATGGCTTCAGACATTATTGCACGAGTTACTTCTTGTAATATGGCATTTTGATTGGCATCGATAAGTGATTTGAGGTAAATACTGTCAGAAATAATTTTAGAGGTATTATTATCGATGAGGGATTGAAAGTAAAGACTGTCACTTTCAAATGAAATATTATCAAATAGATCTTGGAAATATAAACTGTCGCTAATAATTTGGATGGCATTCTGGTTGATAAGTTCTGCCAATTCAGTTTCAGCTCCAATGGCTCTATTCATTTCTTCAATGATACTCAGATCTAACAGCTCAAGAGCTTCATCTATACTCTGGAAATTTGACTCAAAATACAAACTATCGACTTTTATTTTTGAAATAAGTTCTTGAATTTCTTGAGAATTATCGAAAAAACTTAAATCAATACTTCCCCCTTCTTGAAGAAGGCTTAGAATATTCCCTTCCAATTTTATTTTTTGTAGTTCGTTGGTATTGCTAGTATCCACTACATTACCAGCAACAGCAGCATAACTAGCCATAGGTACAGATAATAATTGGGAAGTTCCCATCAGTACCCAGTTAGTACCTCCTTGGGGGTCTATACTCACTTCAATAAAATGTTCACCAAATCCCCAATCGATATCATTAAATGAACCTTGAGTCATTTCACCATTACCTACTTCAATGTTGATTAGTCCAAAACTATTGGTAGTCACAAAATGAGCTTCTAAATAATCAGCTGCATTTTCGCTAGTTATTTTAATTTGAATACTTACGTCGGCATCAGCGATAGGATAGCCAGCAGCATCACGAGCCACAGCTTGATATTTAAATGCCTGAGTATTTTGTCCAAAAGCAATGATTTGCAAGAGGAGCAATAAAAATAGAGGTATAGCTTTATATTTCATTTTTCTGTTTTTTAAATCGAGGATTCAATAATTATTGTTTAATAATTTTGAAAGTTTTAGTTTGTTGACCAAATACTATTTTCAAAATATAATGAGATCTTTCAAAAGATTGAAGGTTCCATTGAATGATGTTATGGCTAGATATTTCTTTTTCTTCTTTTATTAATCGGCCATTGGCATCGAAGAGTTGAACAAGGCAATTTTCATTGATTTGTTTTTCAGTATTAATTTTGATATTGACAAAATTGGGAGTAGGGTTAGGGTAAATATCTACTGATACATTATCTAATTTTATTTCATCAATAGCAGTAATAATATATAAATCCTGATGAAATCCTTGGGTTAAAATGTAATTTCCTTCAAATGTAGCAATGACAGGTTCCCCAAGAGTCCAACTTAAAGACACATTCCCATTTTCAAAATGATCACCTGCTGATGCAATAACTTCTGGACTAAGTTGTTGACTATAAGAATTTAATCCAAAAATTACAAATACGATTATAATAATTTGTTTCATGATCATTTGATTTTAATTTCAGTTTCACTCATCATTAGCTGTTTCTACGCAGAGCTATTGAAAATGTTACTTGTTTGGCGTGTTTTTGAGTTCTCATCCATCAAGCCTAACAAAGTTAAGAATATTGAAGAGGGATATCAATTAATGGCATAAAAAAAAGGCTACCTGAATAAGGCAGCCTTTATGAGAAATCTTATTAAAGCTTATTGAGCGATATACGACCAAGTAAGCGCATTAATATCAACTGTAAATTCATAAGAACCAGCAGCAGGAACTTCTAAGTTTCCAGCACTAGGATCGATAGATAAAGTACCATCTGTATCACCAGCTCCATAATTTGTGCCATCCCAAGAACCTTCAGAGGTAAACTTGAAAATAAGTTCATCACCAGTAATATCAACTATACCTACGAAAATACCATCAGCATTATCATCAGTTATTGTAGGTGCTGTTGCAGGATCCCATCCTTGATGAGCACCAGGAACATATAACATAGCTACAGGAGCATCAGAAACTACAGAATAGGTCATGTCATTTGTATTAACAGTGATAACATAAGTACCATCTGCTTCAACAGGGATTGCAGCAGGATCTGTACCAGTACCATCATTAACAGCAAGTTCACCAGCATTAGCTCCCATACCATATTGTGGTTGCCATTGACCAAGAACTGAAATAAACTTGATACCTTCACCACCAGCAATTAAATCAGCAGTGAGAGTGTATACTCCACCTGTTCCATTAAATGGAATAGCAACAGTATTATCCCAACCTGCAGCACAACCATCACCTAACATATAAAGTTCTGGATCAGTAGTACCTGCAGATTTAACTGTAAGTGTATAAAGTTCAGTTATAGCATCAATTTCTAATACGAAATCATATGTTCCATCAGCAAGAGGAACAAAGTTTCCATCACCATTACCTTCGAAATCAGCAGCAGCAGTACCAGCCATTGTTACATCTGGGAAACCGATTGATTTACCATTCCAGTCTTGACCTTCTCTAATTTTGAAAGAACCAGCAGTAGTTACTTCAACACCTTCATAAGTCCATGTGTAATTTGTTTCATCTACAGCAGGAACAGAAGTAAGAATAGTAACATCCCAGTTATGTTGCTCTCCACCAACTACAAGACCGTCACCAACTAAACCTAGTTCAGTAGCAGAATAGTCAATAGTTTCCAAGTCACCAGTTTTAACCATAGTAGCTACAGTACCACCAGTTAGAGACCAAGTTACTGTGATTGTATATTTACCAGGAGTATCATTAACAATATTATCTCCACCAGGAACTAATGCATTAACAGCACCACCATAGTTAGAGTTAACTTTGATACCAGCATTTCCATCACCAAGATCAAAATCGGGGCTTAAGATAACTTTCCAACCATTAGAATAACGGAATTTGAAATCAGCTTTAGTCATGACGATGTCAGTACCTGAGAAAGTCATAGTATTAAGATCGAAAGTAGCATCTAATTGAGTACTTCCACCCCATCCACCAGGAGTAGCAGCACCAATAACACCCCAAACCACTTTAGCTACAGTTACAACTCCCAATTCTGAGTCATAAGCAATATGGTATAAACCATCTTCAGATACTGTGAAAGGTGTAGTTGATTCAACTAAAGAACCACGATATAAACCTAAAGTAGGCTCATCACCATCAAGGTCTGCTTCAGCAACCATTCCGAAATCAGCACCAGGACCATAAATAGTCTGAGTAGCACCATCAACAGTAATAATATTGAATCCTTCAGTACCACCTTTAATAGCAACATAAAGATCCATTAATTCTGCTCTATCTTCTTGTAAAACTTCGTTACGAGTGATAGCCATTTTACCTTTAGTATCGAAATCAACTAAGGCTGTTCCAGCACCTTTAACATAAGTTCCATCCAATACGATTACTGGAGGAGTATCATTTGTATCATCGTCATCATCTTTGGTACAGGATGTACTAATTAATGCGAATGACATTAACATTACCCATGCGATATGGGTTAATTTGAAAAGATTATTCTTTTTCATAAGTCTAATTTTTGATAATTATTTAATCAGTTAATAAATTATTTTTTGTTTTTGTAATTGCAAATATACTTAATTTCCTAGATTAGGATTTACATCAATAGCCCATTGAGGGATTGGAAAAACATCCTTCTCAGCACCATGTGCAGCTTTTTCCCACCATGAATTCTGCCATTTGTTAAATCTAATTAAATCTTGACGTCTATGACCTTCTAAAAAAACTTCTCTTCCTCTTTCAGCCAGTAATTCATCAAGAGTACAGCCAGAATAAGGAGTAACTTGGGCACGCTCTCTAATAGGATTAACCCACTCGTCGCCACTATTCCCTAATCGAATTTCACATTCAGCTTTCATTAGATAGAAGTCAGATAGACGGAATAACGGAAAATCGTTAGATAAATTTTCCTTAGCACCCATTTTTATTTCATATTTTCTGAAACGGGCTCCTGTAGTTCTAATTTGTTCTGGAGTATAGCCATCAGTCATTGATAATGCAGGTAAATATGGATCGATATTTAATGGTTCACCTGTAATACTTTCAATAATTTCGGTTCCATCAGAAGCAAATTGAGGACCCCAAATAAAATGAGCTTCTTTTCTTAAATCAGTATCTTCATAAGTATCAAAATGTGTAGGAACTACAGCAAAACCATTCCAAGGACCAACAGACATGTCATATGTAAGGTTATGCTGATAATGTAGAGTTCTCATGTGTAACCTAAAACCTTGGAAATCATTTTCATCGTAAGGGATGGAGAAAATAACTTCTGAAGAGTTTTCATTAGCAGTTACAAATGGTGATTTTACATCGTTTGCTAAAGAATAAGGACCTTCCATAACTTTGTCGCAATATTCACCAGCTTTAGCCCACATTGGAGTTCCAGTATAAACTTCAGCATTAATATATAGTTTCGCCAATAAAGCGTGTGCCATATTTTGTGTAGCTAAGTATTTACTATCACCTGTTTTAAGGTAATCAAGATTTCTTTCAATGGTGTTTGTTAAACTGTCAAAAATAATAGCTCTATCCACTTTTTCAGGTTGAAAATCAGCAGGAACGTTAGCTGTTATCAAATAAGGAGCATCACCATAATTATCCATTAATAGATAATAATAGAAAGATCTCATAACTTCTACTTCACCAATTTTAGCTTTAATAGCCTCATTCGTTTCCAATAATCTGAGCATGTCAAGAGTTTGGTTTGATGTGGTTATCCCATCCCAAAATAAACTCCACATTCTATTTACACTTTCAGTATCATTACCCCAAGTATGCATATGAACTTCTGCCCATTTTCCACCATCATACCAGTCTGCTCCACGTGTAGGGGCACAGATTTCATCAGAACTGATTTCTTGGGCTAAATACCACCATCCATTATCATCAACCATATTTTGAAGTCTCTTATAAGTGTTAACACTTAAATTGGCAACTTGGTCGGCATTTTCTGGATACAATTCTCCAGGAATTTGATCGTATAATGGTTCGTCTAACTTAGTACAGGCACTAGTGAATGCTAGTGCTAGTAATACAATAAATGTTGTTAATATATTTAATTTTTTCATCGTTAGTTCCTCCTAAAATGTTGCATTAATACCAAATGTAAATGATCTTGTATTAGGGTAGACATTGTATTGGTCGATACCATAAGCAAGATTTGAATAATATATTTCTGGATCAGCACCAGAGTAACCAGTAATAGTAAATACATTATTGGCAGCAACATATAATTTTACTTTCTTTAACCAACTTACTTTTTCAAGGTTGAAATTATAACCTAAAGAAACATAATCAAGTTTTACAAAAGTAGCATCTTCAACATATTCACTAGCTACAACTGCAGTTGATGTTCTTCCTTGGTCATACCAATCTAAGGCATCTTCCATGGCATTTAAATCAGGCAAATCAAATGGAGAATCTAAGAAAGATTTTGTAGCATTATATTTTTGATGTCCAATCATGGAACGTAGAGCAAAATCCAAAGTCCAATTTTTATAAAATTTGAAATTATTACTCCACCCTACTTCTACATCAGGGTTAGGAGAGCCTACAAAAGTTCTTTTTGCATCGGCCATTTGAGTCGTGTACCCTCCACTTTGAGAACGGTAAATAAACTGGCCATCTTGAATAGAAACAATTTCAGGAGTATAAAACTCACTAACTTCGTGTCCTACTTGGTTTCTTACCGTATAGTAACCTTCACCTACTGCACCTCTACCAGAGATATATCCATCGTTTCTCCCTTCAGCTCCAAATTCTCCAAGTTCTTTCCACTCAGATTTGTTTTTTGCCACGGTTAAGGAAGTTTTATAGCTAAAGTTTGAGTTGTCAACTACAAAAGCTTGTAGAAATAATTCAATACCTTGATTGCTAACAGCGCCTATATTAGAGAATGTAGTACGGGCCAAGTTTGGAGGGACAGGCACATTCTGAGCATATAGTAAATCAGAAGTTTGTTTGTCATAAACCTCTAAACTACCACTTAGCTTGCTTTTAAAGAAAGCAAAATCAATTCCTATATTTACCTCTGCTGTTTTTTCCCATTTCAAATCAGGGTTTTCATTTCTAGCTGCTCCAAAAGAAACCACTTGTTGTCCTGTTTCTGGATTGGTGGCTAAACCTTGAGAAACCCAAGATAATTGACTATTTCCAATACCAATTTCTTGATTTCCAGAAATACCATAACTAGCTCTTAACTTTAATTGGTCAAGCCATGTGACATTATTTAAGAAAGCTTCATCTTGAATATTCCAACTGGCAGCAACAGTAGGGAACATACCCCATTTATTATTGGCTCCAAATTTTGATGAACCATCATATCTTAAACTAGCAGAAAGATAATACTTTGATAAGAAATTATACTGTGCACGTCCGAAGAATCCAATTAGAGTTTCTTGACTTTTATATGAACCTACATCACCATAATTAACTTCTGCAAAAGTTCTTAAATCATTAGCTCCAATATGAGGAGATTGAGGATTCTGTGCTTGTGCAAAAAGTCCATCAAAAGCTTTTTCTCTCCAAGAATAACCTGCCATCACATCGAGATTATGCTTTTCATTAATACTTTTGGTATAGGTTAAATATCCTTCGAAAAGTTTTTCAGCTGTATTGTCATATGATCTTCTACCAAATCCATTATCAGCAGAAGCAAACACACCTTTTGGTCTGAAATATGTATATTCTTGGTCATTTCTGATATAACTAATCATGGCAGTTCCTTTTAAACCATCAATGATATCTAAATCTGCCCTCAGGTTCCCTAAGTATCTTTTAGCATCTCTTTTATTTGTCACCATATTGATAACTGCTAATGGATTTTCATAATTGAAAACCCTTTGTGTTTGGTCATATCCACCGGTAGAATTATAAACAGGATCTGTAGGGTTTCTAGTTAATGCCTGATAAATAATGTCATCTTTATCATTTCCACCATAATTTTCATAATCATTGTTTTCGAATGAAGTAGAAAGATTTGCATTTAAGGTTAACTTATCATTTATGCCTTTGTGGGTTATATTCATTTTGGCAGTAGTTCGTTCTTTTTCTGTCCCTTTCATTACACCCACCCAGTTGGCATTTGTAATGGAAGCTCTGTAGAAGCTTTTTTCAGAACCACCAGAAAAGCTTAAATTATTTTCAAAAGTACTTCCTTGTCTATAGATTTCATTCTGCCAATCAGTATTTGCTCCACCATCAATGAAATAGTCACTTACTGTAGAACCAGGGTTCTCAGCAATAGCATCAGCATATTTGATTGGTGCAAAAGCTCTAATCTGATCCGCATTAAGCATGTTAATTGTATTAGCAACATTGCTTACTGAATATTTAGAATTAAAGTTAACCTCTGAAACTGCTTCCCCATTTTTAGTACCACCTTGTTTTGTAGTAATAATAATAACACCATTGGCACCACGAGAACCATAAATAGCAGTACTAGCAGCATCTTTTAAAACATTATAATTCGCAATATCTTCTGGAGCAACACTCGTGGGATCTGCACCAGGAACACCATCAATCACATATAAAGGCTCCACGCTACTGTCAAAACCAGAAGCACCTCTAATACGAACAGAGAAACCACCATTCGGGTCACCACCTTTTTTGGTAATTGAAACACCAGCTGCTTTACCTTGTAATCCTTGTATAGGATCAGATAATGCACCTTGGTTTAATTCCTCAGCTGTAACATGCGAAACAGCCCCAGTTTTGTCTGATTTCTTTTGTGTACCATAACCAATAACGATGACCTCATCAAGAAGCTCTGATTTTGGAGCTAAGACAATGTCGATTGTAGATTGTGCGGCAATAATTTCTTGTTCGTTATAGCCAATGTAAGAATAAACAAGAGTAGTTCCTTGTTCAACAGTAATGGAATAATTTCCATCGAAATCTGTAGTAGTACCTTGTGTGGTACCTTTTTGAATTACAGAGACACCTATTAATGTAGTTCCATCTTCCGAATCGGTAATGGTACCAGTCACGGTGATTTGCTGTGCGTTAGATAGCGATACCATTCCTATCATCAAGAATAGAAAAAGTATAGGCCATTTCCCCAGTTTTTGTAACATCATACTATGTTTTTAGTGTTAATTTTTGATTAATAACCCCGCTAAAGTAGTAAATTTTTAGTGATTTACAGTGGTTTTGCTATATAGAAGAGTCAATAAAGTCCGCAATCGTTTGCGAAAACGTTTGATGTTGACAAATATTAAAAAAGGCCATATTTATTAATATGGCCTTTAAATATTTTGTAAGTAATTTACTTATTTGAACTGGATGATGGTAGATTCTTTTGCGGGAATCTCAAAATCATCGATAATAATGGTTTCTTTTGAAAAAATATCAGTCCCTTCAATATTAGCTATTTCCATTTCAGGAAAGCTAGAAGAATTCAACTTTCTACTTCTATTTCCTTTATTGATGATCACCATGATTTTCTGATTTTCATCGTATCTAAAGAATACATATAATCCACTGTCAGGGGCATAATGCATTAATTTCCCTTGATGGATGGTGCTACAGTTCTTTCTAAAATTCAATAAAGTTTTGAGGAATTCTTGTGCTTCTAAAGCTTTTGGACTTAAGTTTTCTCCAGTAAATGCATTCACTTTATCATTTGGCCATCCACCAGGAAAATCTGTTCTGATTTCACCATGATCGTGGGAAAGTGGATTTGACATCAGAATTTCAGTTCCATAGTATATTTGAGGTATTCCTCTTGTGGTGGCAAAGTAAGTTAATCCCATTTTATAGAGCTCAAAATCTTCATTCAACTGCGTATAATATCTGTCCATATCGTGGTTGTCGGGAAAGATAACCAAGTTATTGGCATTTGGGTAAACATAGTCACAGGCAATGAGTTCGTATAGGTTATTTAAACCAGTATTCCATGCTTCCTCTTGTTTTAGGGACTCTACTAGTGTAGCCTGTAAAGGGAAGTCCATTAATGATGGCAGGCATGAGTTTAGGTTTTTGGTTTGTTCATTTCCTCTTTGCCATTTGGCGATAATAGAGGGGTTTAGGCTCCATTCTTCACCCACTATATTAAAGTTTGGGTATTCATCCATGATGGCACAGGTATAGGCTGACATGAATTCTGCTCCTGGATAAGGATGGGTATCGTGACGGATTCCTCCGAGGTCGGCTACTTCAACCCACCAAATGCTATTTTGTATCAAATTATCGCGTAATAGGGGATGATCGCCATTTAAGTCTGGCATTTCACTAACAAACCAACCTTTCTCGAATTTTGCTTTGTCGGAAGGAGCAGCATAAGGATCATTAATGACTGTTCTGCGGTGATTGGTGATTTGATAAATATCTTTATCATTGATCCAGTCTTGGTCAGGCATATCCTTCATCCACCAATGTTCGCTTCCACAGTGGTTCATGATTTGATCCATGATGAGTTTAATCCCTCTTTTATCTGCTTCTTTGGAGAGGAGGATATA
This sequence comes from Lentimicrobium sp. S6, assembly GCF_013166635.1. NCBI lineage: Bacteria > Pseudomonadati > Bacteroidota > Bacteroidia > Bacteroidales > Lentimicrobiaceae > Lentimicrobium > Lentimicrobium sp. S6. Next base: position 17,482 of record NZ_JABKBZ010000045.1, read on the forward strand.
ATCATCAATTGTACCATAGCGAGGATCTATTTTATAATAATCGGTTGTGGCATAACCATGATAAGAAGTACGAGGCATATGGTTAATGAGTATTGGATTCAGCCAAATGGCAGTGAATCCCATTTCTTGAATATAGTCTAAATGATCGATGACACCTTGTAAATCTCCTCCATGCCTTGCTTGGTTATCTTTCCTATTGAGCTCATCTCCTAATTCATCAAAGTGATCATTATAAGGATTTCCATTGGCAAAACGATCTGGAGTAATGAGATACATCACATCAGAACTATTAAAGCCTTCTCGTTGTGCTGATTCTTCTCGTCTGTCTTTTAATTCATATTGTATAGAGGAGGCTATTTTATTATTCTTGAGAAAATTTATTTTAATGGCATCCTCCGAAAACTTTTCATCAATAGCAATATAGATAAACAAGTAATTGGAGTTGTTGGTGAGTTCAGTTCTTAAGAGCTGAATCTGTTTATTCTCGATTTCAATTTTATGTTCAGCAATATTCTCTCCATAAAACATGATTTGTAATTCAGGATTATTCATGTTTTTCCACCAAAAAGGAGGTTCCATTCTTTCAACCAACTCTTCTTGGGCAAAACTATTTATTGAAAATATAATGGCTAGAATTAAGATTATATATTTCTTCATTATTGAGATTATTTAATATAAAAAAGCTGCTTATGAATTAGCAAACTAAAACATAAGCAGCAATGATTTGATCACCTTTTTACTGAGGTGTTAAATTATAAGTTTGAGCAGCTAAATCTACTTCAATAAGGTAAGTTCCATCAGCAGGAACAGGAATATTAACTGGGTCAGGATCTGCTTCAGTTGGTCTGAAAGCTAAGCTTCCTCCATAACCAGAAGTTCCATCTACAGTTCCCCATTGAGGAGCCCATTGACCAAGTACTTCAATAAATTTGATGCTATTTGCAGTTAAATCAGCTGTAAGCGAGAATTTACCAGCACCATCATTTGTCATTTCGATCGCAGCAGTATTGTCCCAACCAGCAGCAGAACCATCACCTAATAGATATAGGGTAGGAGATGCGGCATAAACCTCATAGCTAAGATTAGCGGTATCCACAACAATTCTATATAATCCAGCATCTGTTGGACATGGCATAGCCACAGGATCTGCTACATCTTCTGTTGGACGGTAAACTAAGTTTCCATTCTCACCAGTTCCGGCATCATCAGTTCCCCATTGAGGAGCCCATTGACCAAGAACAGAGATGAATTTGAAGAATAACCCTTCACCTCCTAGATTTGCTATAATGCCAAATTTACCATCAGCAATATGACTGGCTGGAAGAGCGTCTGTATTTGACCATCCGGGGTCTGTACCATCACCTAACATATAGATAGACTTAATTTTAATTTCAGAAGAATAAGGAGTAATACTAAGAGTAATGGTTTCAGAAACAGCAGATTCGCTAGTGTTGTTTGAAGTGATATTAGACTTCACACGGAAGTTTAAATTAGCAGCTTCATCAGCAGGGAAATTATTGGTGAGAAGCAAAGTATTCATTTGTGCAACTGTATAGTTGATTTCCAATTCTTGGGTGTTTTCTAAGAATATAGGAGATTCAAAATTATTTGATGCTTCATCCATTTCCACAGTATAAACAGTATTTGCTAAATTATTGAGGTTGTATCCAGTAGCTTTCCATTGAAAGGCATCAAACATTTCAGAAGCATTAGCTTCCAATAGTACATGAGCAGTTCCGCTGCTGGGGCTTGTAAATACTGGAGCGGCTATTTGCTCTGTATTTAAGATAGGTTCTTTTTCTTCCTTTTCACAAGAATACATCAGGAGTAAACTGAACAATCCAAGGTATAATATTGTTATTTTTTTCATTGTCTTCGTTTTTAAAAAATTAGTATCCACTGTTTTGTGTAAGATTAGGGTTAGCACCTATATCTGTTGATGGAATAGGAAATAGATTATATTTTTCATCAACAGCAGTACCTGTAGCTACATTTCCTTTCCAATCCCAAAGATAATTACCACTAGTGAATTTACCGAAGCGAATGAGGTCGGTTCTTCTGTGACCTTCCCAATACAATTCTCTAGCCCTTTCATCTAATAAGAAATCAAGAGTTAAATCTGCAGCTGTAATGTTTTGAGAATCCTCACCAAAAGCTCTGGAGCGAACTCTGTTTACATATTCTACGGCTTTTCCTAGGTCACCATTACCACCTCTAATAACAGCTTCAGCATACATCAAGTAGAAATCAGCCAATCTGAAGACAGCATAGTCATTATCTGGATAGGTTAAATCAGAACCAATACTTCCATCTCTATTGATATTTCTAAACTTGGTGATGGCATAACCTTCAGTAAATTCAAAGATATTGTCAATCATTAATGTTTGACCATCAGCATGAAAAGCTGCACGAGAATCGTAAGAAGGAGCAGAGAATAATTCAACTAAATAAGTATAATCTGGAGCTCCAAGTTTGAGGCTGATTTTATAGGTTCCAGGAGCTGCAATAGCTATATTGTCTCCTCCCTCAGTTAGGATGCCGTCAGCACCAGTATCACCATAGTTTAGGTCCCAAGCATCATTAGCACGGAATTTAATTTCACCTTCTGCAAGGTCTGTAGTTAGTTCCCACATAGAAGTTTCGCTATTATAAACCATATCTTGGTCGGTATCCCATCCACCAGCAGTAGCAGAACCAATAAGTCCCCAATACGTATTTAATAAGGTATATGTTTTAGCAATTGTATCTACATTGATTTTATAGTATCCTGCATCGGAAGCAACAATATTTGCACCGCTTCTGTCTAAAGTTCCATCAGCATCATCATCACCCCAATCGTATGACCAGTCAGGATTAGTTGTAAATTTAAATTCTGTGCCTGCATCAGGGAAATTTAAGTATCCTTCATAAGTTCCATCATCAAGTACTGAAGCCAATACAGTTTCAGTATTACTTGGGTCCCAACCTTGGTGTGAACCGGGTACATATAATAATGGATAGTCGTTTAACTGTGGAGTAGGTGATAGCTTTAATGTCTCCTCGGTAATCTCTGGGTAGAATTTCTTAACGAAAGCACTTGTTGTACGAGTTCCTCCCCATCCACCATCGATACCAAAAGCAGCAGGATCCATAGTTCCACCAACTGCAGCATGAATGATAAAGGTCATACCTCCCCATGTACGAGTACTTATTCCATCAAATGTAACTGGGAAAATAACCTCAGAGCTTAAATGATTGTCAGCATTGAAATTATTGAAATAATTGTCTTCTAGTGAATAACCACCATCAATAATTTTACTACAATACTCAATAGCTTCAGTATTCATTTCAGAGTTGATATAAACATTTGCATTTAAATACAATTTGGCTAAAAGCGCCCAAGCAGCAGCTTTGTCAGCTCTTCCATATTCATTTGTTTTAGGATCGGGTAATTGACTTTCAATTGACTTTAATTCACCTTCAACATAAGCAAATAAAGCAGTTCTATCTATTTGTGTAGGTTGGAATGCTCCAACAGCATCGTTCTCAGTTACAAAAGGAGTGCTTCCATACATATCAAGCGCATGATAATAACTTAAGGCTCTTAAGTAACGAGCTTCTTGTCTATAGGCAATAATATTGGTTTTGTCATCTCCTGTGATATTTCTTTCAGATAATTTATCATCAGTAGATTCTCTAATGAACTCATTACATAAAGAAATTTGATAGAAAATACGATTATACATGGCAGTAACAAATTCATTTGAAGCTGTCCAATCCATGTCATGATAATCTCTTAAGTTACCATCGTTCCAAGCAATAACAGCTTCATCTGTTGTTAACTCTTGAGCTTTCCAATATTGTCTTAAATAGGTTGAAAACCCTTCGTCGATACCTGCTATATCGGGTTGTCCGGCAGGACCTTCTTGTCCACTAACAGAAAGGCCAGCATATAGTTTGGCCAGTACATTATAGTAATTAGCAGGGTTTTCATATACAGAGGCGGATGTGATCACAGTCTCATCCAAAGGGGTGGTGTCTAAATCTTTCATGCATGAAGAAAGACCAAGAGCCAATACTAATAATATGATATAATATTTTTTCATGATTTTATTTTCTTTGGATTAGATATTTAATTTTAAGCCTAGTACGAAGTTTCTAGAGCGTGGATAAACATTATTATCAACGCCACCAAATACTTCAGGATCAAGACCAGAATATTTTGTAAGAACAAATGCATTTTGCACTGTGAAAGATACATTAAGGTCTGATTTTTCACTAAAAAGTTTGCTAAATGTATATCCCAATCTAATATAATCCATTCTAAAGAAAGAAGCATCTTCTAGATAGTAATCTGAGAAATATTCATAATTACTAAAGTTAGTTTCAAGAGCGTCTTGTGTTACATTTATTAAATACTGAGTGTTGTTATACATTTGACCAACAGCTCCAGTAGAAGAACGAACATTATTATAGACATAATTTCCAATGTTACCATGACCTGCAAAGCTCAATTCTAATTGTTTGTAAGTAAATCTAGAGTTGATACCAAATGAATAATCTGCTGTAGGTTTATGAACTCTATATTTATCATCATCAGTAATAGTACCATCACCATTTCTGTCTACATAAAGGCCTTGTATGGGTTTACCTGCTTCATCATAAACTTGTTCATAAACATAGAATGAATTCATTGGGTAACCAACAGTATGAATTTGAATATTATTTCCTACACCACCACTGATTCCTCCGGTTGGAACGCCAATATAATCTGGATCATCATTTAGTGTTAATTTGGTGATTTTGTTTTCATTATAATTCATGTTTACACCTAATTCCCAATAAGTGTTTTGAGTAGAAATAATTCGTCCCGTTAAAGTAACTTCATAACCTTTGTTTTCCATAGAACCAATATTGGTTAAGATATAGTTAGACAAGTTTGATCCAGCAGGTACAGGAATGAAATTAATCATATCATCTGTGGTTTTCTCATAATATTCTAAGGAACCAAATATTCTATCTCTAGCAAAACCAAAATCTAAACCAACATTAAGCGTTGTTGTTTCTTCCCATTTAATATCTGGGTCATAACCACTAGGACGTAAGGTATATACAAATTGATTTCCGAATTGATACATAGCTGTCATTTCACTCCACATATATAACGGAAGGTAAGGATAATTAGATGTTCCAATATCTTGTTGACCTGTGACACCCCAACCTCCTCGTAATTTCAATTGAGATATGGCATTCACATCTTTCAGGAATGATTCTTCATTAATTTTCCAAGCTAAAGCAACGGAAGGAAATATACCAGCTCTAGTATCCTTAGAGAATCTGGAAGAATTATCATTTCTAACTGTAGCAGTTAAAAGATATTTCTCGTTAAGAGTATAGTTTAATCTACCAAAGAAAGATATTAAATAACTTTCAGTTGGTCTAATTGGACCATCTACAATATCAGTTTGAGAGATATTACTGTTATATCTATAGTCGTTACGATAAAAATGCTGCCAAGAATAACCAGCTGTCACATCAAATTTTGATTTAATGGACTCAATAGTTTTAGTATAATTTAAGTAAAAATCTAAAGTATTGTTTCTTTTGGCTTGAGAATAGTGATTCATGGTACCACCAATGAGGTTACCATCTCCATCAATGTCCCAAGAACTTCTTGCATTCATCGGAACATCTATTCTGCCTCTTGAACCACTAACATCGAAAGCCATATTCAGGTTGGCACGAAGTTCGGGTAAGAAATGGAATTTATAATCAGCCATAAAGTTTCCTAAATATCGGCTGACTTCTGAACGATCTTCTCTTTGTTCTAGCATTCCAACTGGGTTAGCAGGAGCAATAGTTATTGGATTCCCATTATCTTGCAACCATTCCCAATACCCACCATAGGCGTTTCCTTCGTCTCGAACAGGTTGAGTAGGGTCAAATGTTACAGCATTACCTATAGCACCATTATCGGCAAATCGGGTTTCTGTAAACATAGTTTTTATATTGAAATTTAGTTTTAAGTAATCATCAAAGAGTGTAGGGCTTAATGAAACCGCTGCAGTAGTTCTTTTGTAATTAGAAGTATTTACAATACCATTTTGGTCCATATATCCTAGAGATACATAATAAGGTATGTTTTCTGTACTTCCCTTTACGCTAACGGTGTGGTCTTGGCTAAAAGAATTACTCATGATTTCTTTTTGCCAATCGGTATTTGCAGTTCCTAATAAGGCCGCTTGAGTGGATTCCTCTCCAAAATAGCTTTTGATTTGGCTTCTGAATTGATTTGCATCAAGAGACTCTATATAGGCAGGAATAGTATTTACCGTAGCTTTTCCATTATAAGTCAATACAAAAGGAGCTCCCTTTGTACCTCTTTTGGTAGTCACCTGAATAACACCATTTGAAGCTCTAGAACCATAAATAGCAGTAGCACTCGCATCTTTTAGTACCGTCATAGATGCAATATCATCAGGGTTAATAGTACTTAAGGGATTACCTAATCCAGAAATTCCATCATTATCCACTGGAATACCATCGATGACCACAAGTGGATCATTGTTTGCACTCATACTAGCACTTCCTCTAATTCTTATAGTGCTACCACCACCAGGTGCACCATCAGTAGTAACTTGAACACCAGCAATTTTACCTGTAAGTAGTTCTTGCGGAGAAGTGATAACACCTTGGTTAAAGTCTTTTTCACCAATAGTGGCCACAGCTCCTGTTGCATCCCCTTTTTTTACTTCACCATAACCAATAACTACAATTTCATTTAAAATCTCTGATTTGTAGTTCATGCTGACATTAATTCGAGTACCAGATACTAGAATCTCTTGTTCCTCATAACCAATGTAAGTGAAAATTAATGTAGCACCTTCATTAACGGAAATAGAATACCTTCCGTCGATATCGGTAATGGTACCATTCATAGTACCTTTTTCAAGAACAGTTACACCAATTAAGGTAATACCGTCTGATTCATCAATTATTGTCCCGTCCACAGTCGTTTTCTGACCATAAACCATAACTGAAAATCCAAATGCTAAAATTAAAAGGCATAAGGACCGTAGTTTTTGATAAATTTGTAACATATTTGATTTGTTTGATGTGTTATTAAAATAACATAGTTTTGATTAAAAATTCAAAGCACTAATTTAAGAAAAATTAACATGAATAACAGGAAATCAATATTATAATAAAATATAGCTAACGCAATCGTTTTCACAAACGTTTGCAGTTGAAAAAAAATGTGTAATTTTATACCATAAAACTAAGAATAATCACATGAGTAGACACCCAATCACCATAAAAGATATAGCTAGAATTCTTAATGTCTCCGTTTCCACGGTGAGTAGAGCTTTAAAAGATCATCCGGATATTAGTAAAGCTACTAAAAAATCGGTGCAAGATATGGCTCGTGAACTCAATTATCGGCCTAATGAAATTGCATTGAGTTTAAAGAATAGAAGAAGTAAAATTATTGGGATTATGGTACCTCAGTTGGTACATCATTTTTTCTCTTCTGTGATTGAGGGTGTTGAGAATGTAGCCTATGATCAAGGCTATCAAGTTATGATTTATCATAGTGATGAATTATTAGAAAGAGAATTGCAATTGATTCAGTCTTTTATGTCCTATAGATTGGATGGTTTAGTGGTTTCTATGAGTAAGGAAACCAAAGATTTTGCTCACTTTAATAAACTCTCACAACTGGGCGTCCCCATTGTGTATTTTGATAGAGTTCCTGAAGGCGATTATAATAAAGTTTTATTTGATGATTATCAAGGTGCTTTTGATGCCGTTCAACATATGATAGATTGTGGATGTAAGAAGATTATTCATTTTGCAGCCTCCTCAAGTATGGATATTGGAAAAAAGAGAAAGCAAGGGTATATTGATGCATTGAAAAAGAATGGATTAGAGGTGAATGATGCCTTTATTGTAGAATGTGATACCTATGAATGTGCTTTGAAATCTGCAGAGGATATACTCTATTTGTTTCCTGATTTGGATGGGATTTTTGCAGTTAACGATTTAACAGCAATTGGAACGATGAAGCAATTGGTGAAAAAAGGCAAGAGAATTCCTGAAGATATTAAAGTAATGGGCTTTACTAATGAAACGAGTTCCGCTATTTATTCGCCAAGTTTGAGTACAGTGGATCAACAAGGTGTGCAAATGGGAGAGGAGGCTGCTAAACTCTTATTAGACAATATGGATGGGATAAAGCGTGCCATAACCAAAACCATCTCGGCTAGTTTAGTTTTACGAGAATCAACAGGAGTAAAATAGTTGAGTAATTACCAGTCGTTTGGTAAATCTTTTTGAGAATTAAAATTTCTAAAACATGTTTGTAAAGCATCTTCATGAGAAAGTTTGATGATATTATGTGATCTGCTTCTGATAAAACTAATAAGTTTTACCTTCTTGCTTTTGATATGCTCTTGCATGCTTTCCAGAATGCTTTTATGATAAAAACCAATGAGTGGATGTATTTTTCCGTCAGCTGTTTCAAATAATAGGATTTCCTCACCATTATAAGTATCAATGAGCTTTTGAATTAATTCTTCGGAAATAAATGGGCTGTCACAGGGCAGTATTAAATTTAATGCTAGATTTGATTCCATTAATGAAGAATATAATCCGCCCATAGGCCCTAGTTCTGGATAAATATCATGGATAACTGGATATCCAAAACGAAGATAATCTTTTTGATTGGCAGATATTAAAATTTTCGTGGAAAATATTTGCGCCATTTCTAGGGCATATTCTATCATTTGTTTCTTCCTGAAAACAAAAAGTCCCTTATCAGTACCAAACCGACTGCTTTTTCCCCCTGATAAAATAATAGATCCGAATTTCATATATGCAAAAGTACTATAATATTCAGTATGGATTGTGAATCGAAGTACCACGAAAAATATCTTTAAATTGCCATACAATTTATATCTTTGAAAAAAATTGCAAGCATGCTACTTAAAGAGAGAATACTGAGTTTGTCTGAAGAACTTTTTGAAACCATTAATGGACACAGAAATTGGCTTCACCAACATCCTGAAACTGCTTTTGAGGAGTTTAAAACAGCTAATTATATCTGTGCATTTTTAAAGGAGCAAGGCATTAAATATGAATATGGTATTGCTAAAACGGGGATAGTTGGAATCATAGAAGGCAAGAATCCTCAGAAGAAGGTCATTGCACTTAGAGCTGACATGGATGCTTTGGAAATTAAGGAGGAAAACGAAATTCCTTATAAGTCATTAAATGCGGGAATGATGCATGCCTGTGGTCATGATGCTCATATGGCATCATTAATGGGAACATTGAGTATTTTAAATCAAATAAGAGATCAATTTGAAGGCACTGTTAAATTTATTTTTCAGCCTTCGGAGGAGAAAAATCCCGGTGGTGCTAGTGTTATGATTAAAGAAGGAATTCTTGAAAATCCAGCACCAGAAAGTATCTTCGGACAACATGTTTATCCAGATTTAGAAGTTGGAAAAGTGGGTTTCAGACCAGGGAAGTATATGGCAAGTACCGATGAGATATATTTAGATGTACGAGCTAAAGGAGGACACGGAGGAATGCCACATCAAATTATTGATACTGTATTGATTGCATCGCATATCATTGTGGCATTACAACAGATAAGCAGTAGACGAGCCAACCCGACTATGCCCACAGTTTTATCCTTTGGTAAGTTTATAGCAAACGGACAGACTAATGTAATTCCAAGTCATGTTCGTATAGAAGGAACCATGCGTACTTTTAATGAGGCATGGAGGCAAGAGATGCATCAAGAAATCAAGCAAATTGCCTCAGGAATAGCAAAAAGTATGGGTGGAGGTTGCGAGGTTGAAATAAGTCATGGTTATCCATTTGTAGATAATAATGAGGAACTAACATTAAGAGCAAAACAGAATGCTATTGAGCTTTTGGGTGAAGACTTAGTTGTGGATTTAGATATGCGAATGACTGGTGAAGATTTTGGTTTTTATTCACAAGAAATACCAGGGTGTTTTTACCGTTTTGGAACAAAAAATGAAAAGCTAGGTATTCAATCTAAACTTCACACACCAACATTTGATATTGACTCAGATGCACTAAAAACGGGTATGGCCCTTATGGCATGGTTGGCTATTAAAGAATTACAAAATGTTGCGAATCAAATTTAAAAGCTCTACTTTTACATCTGCTTATTTAAAATCAAATTTATTGCCAATCATTTACTTGAATTAAATGCTTAAGTCTGTCATGTTGTTGGTTGCTAGTGCTGTATGATGGGTTTGAAATGGGTTGACGAATATAAAACTGTTTGGTAGAAGAAAAAATATTCTATTGGCACTTTATGCGTTTGATTACTAGAGAATAAAAATTAACGTCATGTTGGAGGATAAAAAGAAAGTTTTAATTGTAGATGATTCAATAACCAATTTGCAAGTTATTGGCAAGATGCTTGAAAGAGAACAATTTCAAGTTATTTTTGTTGAGAGTGGTTATGAAGCCCTAAATCTTTTAAAAGAGAATTACATGCCGGATATTCTTCTTCTTGATATTATGATGCCGGGTATGAGTGGTTTTGATTTTAAGGAACAAATTAATAAACATGAAATCTGGAAAACAATTCCAGTTATTGTCATTAGCGCCCTGTATGAGCAAAATGATAAATCAACAGCATTTGAATTGGGCTGTGTGGATTTCATGGTTAAGCCGATTCACAAGCTTGAGGTTTTGCACCGGATAAATGTGCAGTTAAACGCTAAAGAACAACAAAGGCAATTAAATACCATAAACTCAGAACTTCAAGAGGCCAATAAATCTAGAGATAAAATTTTTTCTATTATATCTCATGACTTGAGAACTTCTATAGGGAACATAAAAAATGTTTTTAGGTTTATTTTGGATGGTCTAATTGATCCTAAAGAGGATTTTGAGCTTTTATCCGATGCTGAAATCACAGCACGTAATACTTATAATCTTTTAGAGAATTTATTGTTTTGGGCGAAATCTCAACAAGGCCAAATCATTTATCGTCCGGAGTTGATTAATTTATCACGACTAATTTCCGGAATTGTGGAAATGGAAAGAGGTTCTATAGTAAGTAAAGAAATAGAACTAGTTGAAGCAGTTCCTGCAGATTTCTTTGTTTGGTCAGATAAAGTACTACTTTCCATTGTTGTTAGAAACCTTTTGGCTAATGCCGTTAAATTTACGGATGAAAAAGGTAAAATTATCATCCAAGCACTGCCAGACGTAGATAAAATTAAACTTTCCATTATTGATAATGGAGTTGGAATGAATGAAGAACAATTGAATAAAATAAAAGGTAAAGAAACCTTCACTTCGATGGGTACTCATAATGAAAAGGGCACTGGATTAGGATTGATTCTGGTTAAAGATTATGTGGAGACATGTAATGGAGAATTTGAGGTGAAGTCAGTTCTTAATGAAGGCAGTGAGTTTATTGTTTTTTTACCTATAGAAGAAGATTGATGAAATTATTGTATTCAAAAGCAAAGATTGTATCACTAATTATTCTATTTTGTTTTTTATTTATAGGAAATTTAAAATCACATGGTTTCGTTTTTGCCTCCTATGAAAATATATTATTGAATAAGGGTTACAAAAATGCGAATGGGTTAAAGGCAGCTAAGAATTTAGAAGATAATTGGTATTGTAATGAGGACAGGTTAGTACTTATTGATAGTTTGCTTAATCAGTATAAGAATGATGCTCAGATGACAGAGTATTTAATGATTCAGAAAAGCACTCATTTTAGGTTTTTTTCCAAGCATGATGAGTCTTTGAAAATTTTAGATCAGGCTCTTCAAAATAAAATAGTATTTAATAAAGGCTTATTACTACAGTTAAAAGCTGTCAGTTACATTCAAGATAATCAACTTGCCCAAGCATATGATTTACTTCTTTTAGAACAAGAAGTAGAAGAAAATAATACAGATACTATTCGTCTTATATATAATAGAGTTTCTCTAATGAATACTCTAAGGAACTATCGTGATTTATCTTTTTCGAGCAAATATTATTTTGAAGCATTATTACTAGCTGAAAGCTATGGGAATAATGTAGCTTTAGCTTCCGTGCTTAGAAGATTTGGACACCTTAATACTATCGAAAACCCTGATTTTGCAGGAGAACTATTTGCTAAATCTTGGGATATCATGAGAAATGAGAAAAGTGTTCAGAGAATCCGTGGAGCAATATCATATTTAAAATTTTTAGTTACTCATAATAATTATGAAAAATTTAATATTGTTTTCAAGGAAATAGAAAAAGAACTAGATGAATCTTGTTTTTATAATTTAGCAGGAACAATATTTACACTCAATGCATTTAAGTATTCAAAATTACAACAATATGATTCTTCACGAATTTATAATAGTTTGGCTTTAGAATCTCGACTAAAGGGAGGAGTGGCTCAACTAATTGGAGCTTCGTATTTAAATCTTTTTCAGAATGCTTTGAAAATTAATGAATTAGATGAGGCTTATGAGTGTCTGTCTTTGTCAAAGAGTTATTTATTGCAGAATAAAGCATTGAGTAATAAACGATATTATTTACAATATAAACTTGATTATTATACTATTGTTAATAATACTGATTCTATTATTGATACTCAAAATCAGTTGATTGGATTAAATGAAAAGTTTTATAAAGAGCAAAATGCATCTTATGTGGCACGGATAAACTTAGAACATAATCTAAAAGTTAAACTTGAAAGGGAAACCTTTGAAATAGAAATAAAGAGCAGAAAGAGTAAGATTACCTATTTGATAGTTATTTCCTTTTTACTCGTGATTATTATTATTGGTTTAAGTTATTTATTCGTCAATAAATCTAGAAGGTTTAATATTCTTAAGATTCGCTCAAAAATAAGCTTCGCCAGTATTGATGAATACAAAAAAGAAATAAAGCAATTAAAAAATGTATTTGAAAATGCTGTAACTGGATTTTTTATACTTGATAGGGATTTTAAAACTCGCTATGTAAATAAGAGAGCGGAAAGTATTTTTCAATCGCATGAGAAACAGATGGCGTCAAAGCCATTTTCTGATATGTTTTTAGATATATATCATAAAGAAATTGAAAAGGGTTTGGAGAAAGTAACTATGACTTTGCAAAATTGCGAGTTGCAGGTGAAACATAGAATTAATGAAAGTGATTTAGTATTAAATCTCTCTTTCTCCCCAATGATCATTAATAATGAACTAGAATCTATTTTGGTAATTGCTCTTGATATATCCAGTAGGGTTAAAGCACTTGAATTAGAAAAGAAGCAGCGAATGATTCTACAAACTTTGTTTAATTCAGTTACCGAGTCTATTATATTATTGGATGGCGAAGGAAATATTGAATCCATAAATGAAACTGCAGCAAAACGCCTTGGTAAAACGGTTGAGGAATTAATAGGAGATAATTATTTTAATCAGTTGCCAGAAATAGTTAAAGCAGGTAGAATTCAGAAAGTGAGAAAATCTATTCAAGATAAAAAGGCAGTTATTTATGATGAAAATATCGATTCATATAATTCATTAGTTTCTATTTATCCCAGTTTCGATGCTGATGGTGATGTCAATTATATTGCGGAATTTCTACAAGATATTACAGAACGGAGGATGGCAGTTGAGCAGATAAATTCTTTAAGGCAAAAAGTATTGAGATCACAAATGAACCCTCATTTTGTCTTTAATTCATTGAATGCAATACAAAGCTATGTTTTGAAAAATGATGCTAAAAAAGCTGTAAAATATCTAAATAGTTTTGCAAAATTAATTCGGATGATTTTAGATAGTTCTCGATTTGACTATATCAATCTTGATAAAGAAATACACATTTTGGAATATTACCTAGACTTACAACAACTCAGGTTTGGCGATAAATTTGATTGGTCTTTAAATGTAGATCCTAAAATTGATACTGATGGTACTTTAATTCCTGCTATGTTAGCACAGCCATTTATTGAGAATGCTATTGAGCATGGCTTGCAGCACTTAGAAGGTTCTGGTACTGTGAAAATCAGTTTTGTTAGAGATAAAGAAACTATTGTTTTCAAAGTGGTTGATAATGGAATTGGCAGAGAAGAAAGTAAGAAGTTAGATAAGGGAGAATCTCGTAGTGCTGAAAGTCTTTCTACAAAGCTATTTAAAGAACGTCTTTATACACTCAATAAATATACCGAACGAAAAATTACTTACGATATCATTGACCTAAAAGATGAACAGTCAAAGTCAAAAGGTACAATGGTGGTCATTAACTTGCCTATCATCTATAATTCTAATATAGATTAGTCTGTTATTATACTACTCTTCTATAAACTTGAACACTTCTATTTGGAGAATAGATATTCATTTTTGGCATGCCATTCTCATGTTTTGATAAGAATGGTAGATTTCCTTGGATTCTATCGAAGCCACCAAAATAACCAGCATCGGAATTGAAAACTAATTCATAAGAACCAATCTGAGGAGTCTGAATTGAATAATTAAAAGGACTCTTGATAGGGTGGAGGTTGAAAACAAAAACTAAGTTTTTGCGTTCAAATGCAATGATATTATTGGTCTCGTCCAGCCAAAGTTCTTGTGGAGCTCCGGATTTTAATATATCATTTTCTTTAGTAAAAGATATCATCGCCTTATCAAACTCTGAAAGATATTGGTATTTAAGACTGTCATTCTCTAGTAAAGACCATTGACGTCTAGCATACTGAAAGCTCCAATTATTTCCTTCTCTAGGAAAATCGATCCATTCAGGATGACCAAATTCATTACCCATAAAGTTGAGATAGGAATCACCACCTAATGAGATGGTCATCATTCGCATAACATTATGAAGATTGATACCTCTATCTACAATAATATTGGCGTCATCTTTTTTCATGTGGAAATACATCTCCTGATCCATCAGTCTGAAGGCAATGGTTTTGTCACCTACCAATGCTTGGTCATGAGATTCAGCATAGGCAATGGTTTTAATATGATAGTTTCTATCCACCATCGTGTGATAGAGCTGTTGCATATTCCATTCTTCATCGCTTTGTTCTTTGAGGAGCTTGATCCAATTGTCAGGAATTCCCATGGCCAAACGGTAGTTGAAGCCAAGGCCTCCATCCTCAATGGGGTGGCATAAACCTGGCAAGCCACTCACATCTTCTGCAATGGTAATGGCATTTGGATTAATGCTGTGACAAAGGTCGTTGGCCAATTGCAAATAGGTAACTGCATCAAATTCTACTCCTTGACTAAAATACCCATCTCTATTTCCAAAATCAACTCCTAGACCATGATGATGATATAGCATACTGGTTACGCCATCGAACCTAAAACCATCAAATTGGAATTCTTTCATCCAGTATTGAACATTGGAAAGTAAGAATTGTAAAACCTCTGTTTTCCCATAATTGAAAAGCTTAGAATCCCAAGCATCATGATATCCTCTAGGTCCTTCGTGGAAATATTGGTCTGGACTACCATCAAATTCATTCAAGCCTTCGAAAACATTTTTCACAGTATGACTATGCACAATATCCATAATCACACGAACTCCCATTCCATGGGCAGTATCTATAAGTGATTTGAGTTCTTCGGGAGTTCCAAAACGAGAGGAGGGAGCAAAGAAATTACTCACATGATAACCAAATGAGCCATAATAAGGATGCTCAGCAATGGCCATAATTTGAATGGTATTATAACCGCATTCTTTAATATATGGAAGTAGGTTTTCTTCGAACTCAGCATAGGTTCCAACATCAGCTTTTTCCTGTGCCATCCCCACATGAGTCTCATAGATAAACAAACTGTCATCAGCATTGAAATCAGCTTTGTTCTTCCATTTATAGTTTTCTTCCATCCATAACTGTCCAGTAAAATCTTTAGTCTCCTCATTTTGCAATAAGCGATTCATATAGGCAGGAATTCTAGCTGTGACCCCATTTTCCGTTTGAACTGCTACTTTTATTTTACTACCATGAATGAGTTTTTGATTTTCACTTCTCTTGATTTTAATTTCCCAAATTCCATTCTTTTTTAGGCTTAGTGGGTGTGTGAAATATTCCCAATCGTTAAAATCGCCCATTAAATACAAGCCTCTTGCTGCAGGCGCCCATTCTCTATAAATGATATAGTCTTTATCTTCAGAAAAATGAAAGCCCATATATTGATAAGCAGAAGCAAAGTTTTTTAAACTTCCGAACTCATTTTCTATGTTCTTTTTTCTATCAACATATCTTTGATAACGTTCGTAAATATCTTTAGATACAGGCTCTAGCCATGGATCTTCATTAACAATAGGCATTATTTTATATTCACTCATTGACCAGGGATTTTAGAGCACTAATTTAAGAAATTAAAATTCAAAAACTTGATAATAATAGGGTTTTAAATTCACAGATATTCCATCATTTACCATGGTATAATAAGGGAGTTTAATATTTTCTTTTGAAAAGACATTTTTGAAAACTTGATCTTTTAGTTTTGTGGTGTCTTTTTGTGCAAATTCAAGGGCGTGTCCAGGAATAATTACTTTTTGCTCCAATGTTTTATCAGAGAAATTAAGGATAAAAAGCAAACATTTTTTTTCAAAAGATCGGAAATAAGCAAAAACATGATTATGATAAAAATGATGGTTATATCTATTGGCCCATGTTAAATCATAAAATTCTCCATTTGCTATAATCGGATTGTTGATGCTCAGTTTCAATATCTTCTGATATTCCTTTTGAAGTAGTTTTTGACTAGAATTTAAGCCAGAACCAGAATAGGCTGACTTTCCTCTCCACTTTTGAATAGTCTCTACATTCCAATAATCGAAAATCGTTGTTCTGCTATCATCACCACTAAATCCTGTTGAGCCTTGGGCTGCTTCTCCAAATTCTTGTCCGAAATATGTCATGATTGGGCCATTATGCATAGTTGCACTAAGTAACATGGCGGGAATGGCTTTTTCTGCTTGTCCAGCAAAATAAGAGGAAGGAATTCTTTGCTCATCATGATTTTCAAGAAAACGGAGCATATATTCGTCCAAACCTTGTAAACTTTTCCAACTGTCGCTTAAGGTGCCTGCTGGTTTTTCTCCTCTAAGTACAGCTTTTAATTGGTCGTATAATCCTACTTTATCGTAGAGATAATCGAATTTTCCTTCTTTAATATAAGCTTCATATAGTTGAGGCTGATAGACTTCGCCAATAAATAGAATCTCTGGATTGATAGATTTAACCTGAGGAATAGCCCAAGCCCAAAATTCTACAGGTACCATTTCTACCATATCGCAGCGGAATCCATGGATGTTTTTAGCTGTCCAGAATTTGAGTATTTCGAGCATTCGCTCCCAAGTGTTTGGAATGGGAGAGAAGTGCTGCTGGTAATGGTTTTGAACATCAACCCCATAATTGAGTTTGATGGTTTCGTACCAATCTGTTATTTGAGGATGAGCATGAAAGCAATCATTGCCACTAAATTTGGCTGGGTTCTCAATGTATTTTTGCTGTTCACAGAAATCAAGTTTCAAATCTTCACCAGGTAGGTAATAAAAATTGTTTTGAGGATTAAAGCTTTGGTTTTTGTTATCAGTTTCACCTAAGTCTTGGATTCCCTTTGGCTTGTTCAAACTATTATAATCTCGACTTACATGATTGGGAATAAAATCGATGATGGTTTTCATTCCAGCAGCATTTGTTCTTTCAATAAGCTCCTCAAATTCTTTCATTCTTTGTGAAACATCCACTGCCAAATCGGGATTTACATCATAATAATCGGTGATGGCATAGGGAGAACCGGCTTTCCCTTTTACTATGCATTGGTCTTGCGACTTAAGCTTAGGATAATTTGTAGTGGTGGCATGGCGAATAATTCCAGTATACCAAATATAATTGATTCCTAGGTTTCTCGTCTTTTCTAAAGCCTGAGGAGTGAAATCATTAAACTTTCCGCATCCATTTTCATGGATATTGCCATTTGGGATTGGTTTTTTGTTTTGGTTTCCGAAGAGTCTGGGTAAGACTTGGTATATTGAGATTTTTTCTGTCATAGTTTCTGTAGTATAAAAGAACAAGGCGAATTTAGTAAAAATCGCCTTGTTGGTATTATGAGTATTAGCTTTGTGAATTCTTTAAGCTTTCACCACCTGATATTCCATATTCACCAATAAGTGAGCTTTGGGCTTTATAGACTGAACTACTTTGTGCTCTTGCTCTAAAACTCTTGCACGATATTCGTTTTGAGGTTCTTTGCCTCTCACTTTTTGCGCTTTTTTGGTTTCGTGATAAGTAAGCTCTATGAAAACACCTAAATCTACGCCGTTAGTTTCAACAGCATAAAGTCCATCAATAATCAACATATCCACTTCTGAATAATCTGTAGTGAGTTGGTCTACTTGCTCTGTCACTAGATCTACACATGGGCCTGTTGATTTGCTTCCAGTTTTGAACTCTTCTACATTTCTGTAGATGGTATCCCAATCATATTCGCCCAATCCTACAGCCGTTTCAATTCCATTCTCAGTTCTCCATTGTGTTCTTTCTAATGGGAGAATGCGATAATAATTATCAATATGTAATGGTTTAGCCGTAATCTTATGGCTTTTAAGTTCTTTCGCCACAGCGTGTGCCAATTCACTTTTTCCGGAACCACTTTCACCTGAAATGGCAATGATAAATTTATTTTTCTTTTGCTCTAAAATGACTTTAACAATATCATGAGCAGCATTTATATGCTTTTCTGTGATTAATAATACGTCGCCTAACATAAGTCTAAGTTTAAAGTTTAAAGTTTAAAGTTTAAAGTTGGTGCACTCACACAACTCATCCCTCCGTTGTTAAACTAGGTTGATTATTTCTTTAATATTTTCTTTTAAAGATACTTCTTTTCCTGATATGATCACTGTTGTATTTTGATTTGTTGTGATGCAAATTTCAGATTTAGAAATATTTATATTGAATTTGACTCCTCTGAATACCATATTGAATTTAATGGTTTTCCAATGTTTTGGTAATTGAGGGGTGATTTCGAGTATTTCTTTGTGGAGGTTGATTCCTGCATAATTGGTTAAAGCTACCATTACTGTTGAAGCCATTACTCCAGTATGAATGCCTTCTCCAGTAGTTCCGCCTTGAATATCTACATAATCACTACCCAAAGCATCTTCGTATAATTCCCAGCTGAGCTTTTCATTATCGATGATATTGGCCAATTGAGCATGAACCACACGGCTTAAGGAAGAACCATGAGAAGTACGAGCCAAATAGTAATCCAAGTTTTTCTCCAAATAGTTATCTGGAAGTTTATATCCTAAATTCTCGAAAATCTCGTCTACCTCTTTTTTCTCCAAATTAAAGAAGGTCATTAAAGTATCGGCTTGCTTTGCTACTTTATAATCGTCGGCAGATTTTCCTTCAGCTTTGAGGAGTCTGTCCATGCGGTAAATGTTGGTGTATTTTTCGCGATAAGCTTTCCAATCTAATTCCTTTAAATCAAAATAACCATCGTATTGCGAAATAATACCCTTCTCGGAAATCACGATGTTTAAGTTGGCAGCAATATCGTCCCAATGCAACATTTCCTGATAGGTAAGCTGTATTTTTAATAATACATTCTCCTCTGCAGAGCAGTCCATTTTGCTGGTGATTTCCTTCACTTTGCCTAGCATCCAAGCCACCATGATATTAGTATAGGCATTATCTCTTAATCCGCCTTCTTTAGCATCGGGATACATTTCATGGAATTCATCTGGTCCCATTACTTTGTCGATGCTATATTTACCTGTTTCTTCATTTTTTGAAGATTTACTGGCCCAGAAACGACAGATTTCGAGGAACATTTCTGCTCCATATTCTTCCATGAATTTTACATCATTGGTGGCTACGAAATATTCATATACATTATATGCAATCGCTAAACTGACATGTCTTTGTAGGCAGCTATTGTCTTCGCCCCATTTGCCAGAAAGAGGGTTTAAATGAACAGTTTGTGTTTGCTCACTTCCATCTGATCCACTTTGCCAAGCAAACATCGCTCCTTGATAACCATTCTCTTTGGCATATTCGCGAGATTTGTTTAATCGGCGATATCGATACATCAATAATGACTTAGAGATTTCTGGGTAATGGATATTATAGAAAGGAAGAATAAATAATTCATCCCAGAAAATATGTCCACGATAAGCTTCCCCATGAAGTCCACGAGCAGTTACACTGGCATCTAATTCAGTATTGAATTCAGAAGCAGAAAGCATCATGTGATAGGAGTGGAGACGTAAAAGTTTTTGACTCATTCTATCTCCTTCTACTTGTATATCTATATCTTTCCAAATCTCAGCCCATTTCGTTTTGCTTTCTTCAAAAAGGGTGTCAAATGACTCTAAATCATTTAATTGATCCAGTGCTAAAGTCTCTGGTTTTTCAACTACATGTGAGCTGTAAATACTGAGGAGCTTTTCAATTTTAAAACTTTGTTTTTCTTTTAAATCTGCCTCATAATAGGCATAAGCACCATCGTACTCTACTTTTGACTTGAAAGTGTGGTTTTTTGTAGCATCAGAAGTTTGAGCGAAGTGTTTAATAGCTTGGCTTACTGAAATGTTCGATTGACGAGTTTTTACGTTTACGAGTAGCTTCTCATCGGTTGCATTGGCAGATATAAACTCCAAATGGTTCTGATTTAGAGTGTTATATCTGTTGACTCCTCTGTTTTCAATCTGTCCATCAATTCCAATTCTGAAAGTGATTTTTCCGTCGAAGTTTAACGGCGTGAACACATATTGTTGTGCTCCAGCATGCTGACGAACCATGCTCGCCATTCTTTTCGATTCAATTTGGAATCGCTTGCCATCAGCAGCTTTTATGATTAAATTTTTTGAAAATAAGCCTGTCTTGAGGCATAAATGTTTCTTATAAACTTCGAATTCAGCAGTTTTGTAGTCCCACCATTCGCCATCATTGATTTTAAATTCTATCAATGTCCAGTTTGGGGTATTTACAAAATCTTCGTTGGGAATCATACGGTCACCAATGGGCGACTCTAATGTATTATATAAACTAGCAATATAAGTTCCTGGGTAATGTTTCTCGTCGGCTCGTACTTCTTCCATAGCACCTCGGTTACCAAAATAACCATTTCCAACTGCTAATAATGACTCACGACTTTTTTCTTTGGCCTCCTCATATTCATGATAAGTGATAGACCAATTGTCTTTATCTAAACCATCCTCAAACCATTTATTAATGCCTTCGAGTTTGATTTCTTCAATATCTTCGACTACAACATCGGCTCCATTTCTATAAAGCTCCTCAATATTATGCTCACGAGCTAATCCTAATACAAAACCAAAGTTTCCAGCTTTTCCTGCAGCTACTCCAGAGGAGGCGTCCTCTACAACCACAGCTCTATCATAGCTAACACCTAAATTATCGGCTGCAGTGGTGAAAATATCTGGTGCTGGTTTTCCATTTAAACCTAAACGAGCAGCATCTGTTCCATCAACTATGGTTTCCACGATATCAAAGACACCAGCGGCTTTTAATACGGAACGGCAGTTTTTACTTGAAGAAGCCACACCCAAACGAAGATTATGCTCTTTCATCTGGTGCATCAGTTCTATAGTGCTATCGAAAGGACTAACGCCATCACGATCCAATACCTCGTTGAAGGCTTTGTTTTTTCTGTTTCCAAGGCCACAAACAGTGACTAGTTCGATACTGTCTTCTACATCGCCAAATTCGAGCTCTATATTACGACTAGCGAGAAAATCCCTAACCCCATTATAGCGTGGTTTTCCATCTACAAATGGGAGATAGTCTTTTACATAATCAAACTCCTGAAAAGGCTCACCAGTTTCTTGAGCTCTATCCATTAGGTATTCATCAAACATTTTTTTCCATGCTGCGGCATGAACTTCTGCTGTTTTAGTGATAACCCCATCTAGGTCGAAGATGATGGCATCGAAGTTGAATTTTGAATTTGACATTTTTATTTAGGTTTTTTATTATCTATTTTATGTATTTGCCACGAAGTCACAAAGTCACAAAGAGTATTTTGATTTAGTCAATGTTTTAACTTTGTTTCTTAATATTATATGTTTTTTACTATTGTTATTTTTTACTACGCAAAGTCATGTAGTCAAAACTTCCTTTAAGTTCTAGTTTTAGTGCCTTTGTGGTATTATTTTAGCGCAATCCAATAATAAGAATAAGCAGGAATCATTACTTTGTTTTTCAAGGTTCTGATATTTTGCCCTAGTATATCTTGGAATGGAAAACGACCATCGTAGTCATAACTAATATCAGTTCCAGATAGGTTAATTAGAACTAATATTTCTTCATTTTCGAATTTTCGTTTGAAGCTTAATAGACCCAATTCATTATTTTCTAGCCACTCAATTTCTCCTCTACCGAAGGCTTTGTATTTATTTCTGGCATTTACCATGGCGCTTAAGCCAGCAAAAATCTGTGATTCAAAGGAGTCGCGCTTGTCCAGCTGAGCTTCTACCTCTTCCCAGTTCACTTTTCCACGAACTAAAAACCTGGTATCATCTTTACCGGTCATCTGAATCATTTCTTTATAGAACTCCTCATCGTTTCCTTTTCCAAATTCGTCACCGTAATATAGTACAGGTGTTCCAGGTAAAGAAAGCATTAAGCTATATGCTAATTTTATTTTCTGTACATCTTTTTTGAAAAGTTCTGACATGCGAGAAGAAATACCTTCTCCAACTCTAAAATCCCATTCTGGTTGGTGGCAATAGTTTTTATGAATATAGGCTCTATCAGCTTCATCCACATAGACCAATTCGAGACTTAACTCATCGTGGCAACGAAGGAAGGTAAACCATTGGCTATTGGCTGGAATTTCTGGTGTGACTTCTGGGCTCAGGGTTTTTAATACAGGTTCTGCACTTTCCATGCTTAATGCTTTAAACATTTGAGGCATCAATGGGAAGTGGTAAGCCGCATTACATTCATTACCAGTTTTAATATAATCCACTACATCTTGTGGTTTTTGGCAAGCTTCGGCTAATAATAAAGTACCTGGACTTAGATATTCACTTACGGCTCTGAAAAATCGGAGGATGGTATGGGTTTTAGGTAAGTTTTCACAATCAGTACCTTCTTCTTTCCAAAGGTAAGGAATGGCATCGGCTCTAAAACCATCAACGCCTTGCTGCATCCAGAAAGCAATATTTCGGCTCATGTCTAATAAGACAGCTGGATTGCGGTAATTCCAATCGGGTTGGAATTCGAAAAAGCGATGGAAGAAATACTCTTCTCCATCTTTTTCCCAATTGCTAGGGCACATGCCTTTAAAAAGAAGACGAGCCTCTTTATATTTTTCAGTGTCTTTATTCCAAATGAAATAATCGCGATAGGGATTGTCTTTTCCTTTACGAGCTTCTTGAAACCATGGGTGTTCCATGCTGCAATGATTCATGGCAATATCGAATATTACCTTGATACCTTTACTATGTGCATGTTCTAAAAATTCACGAAATTTCACTTGTTGATCTTCTGAAGAAGCCGTGTCGGGCATATTAAAAAGCTCTGGACGAATTCTACGATAGTCTTTAATATCGAAACCCGCATCTTTCATGGGTGAATCGAGGATGGGGAGTAACCATAGACAAGTCACACCCAAAGAGGCAATATGATCGAGTTTATCTATTAAACCATTAAAATCTTTATTAAACAAATCCACGTAAAGGCTATAAACCACAGCATCTTTATACCAATCTGGATTCTCATTAGTAGGGATTTCTTTCTTTAAATCAGTAAGTTCCGAAATGAAACTCTCTAATTTGCTTAAAGGCTCATTTGGATATAGTTCCTTGAAACTGTTCTTTAAGATTTCAAAATTTTGTGCTTTATTCATGATAAAAACCTTGATGATTTGTTCAATTTGTTTAATTCCTTTTATGCAAATCTAGTAACAAAAGGAGTGGTTTATACTAAGATACAAAAAGTATGGGACTTTCAATCGTTTGCGTTAAAAAGTTTTGCATTGGTAACGTTTGCGGTTTGTGGGATTGGGGAAAATGCTTAAAATTGAAATTATCAGTAAATTCACGTATAAATTAGGTGTAATATTTTTGATATATTTACATGCTGCATATAAAACAATAAATATGAAAAAGAATTACTATTTAACTTTTGCTATCATCCTTATATCATCATTTAATGCATTGAGCCAAGAATTTCCTACCCGAGGAGAAGTCTATGATTATGAAATTGGGGATGTTTTTCATATGGTAAATACTGAAAAGGCAGGGGAATATGGTGAGTGGTATTATACAGATAGTATTGTTAGAATTAAAAAAGTAATTGATAAAGTTTATTCTATCAATAATGATACTGTAATATTTGAATTTTTTGTTAAAGAAGCTAAGATATTTGAGTATCAGCCCAATATATATAGTGAGTATGAGCTGACATTATATTATACAAATTTGGATGAAATTGTGTCAGGAGATTCTATAATAGAGGATCCTGAAGTCTTTAATGGTAGAAAAATGGTGCTTTTTGATACGATTTATATTGAGGGCGCAGAAGAGGATCGCTATGAGAGAAGTTGGGTAATAGGTTGTGGCCAAACAAAAAATAATAGCGATTACTTTTCTTGGGCTAACATTATGAGACAATTATATACAAGGGAACTAGTCTACTTTAAAAAAGGAGAGGAAGAATGGGGTGAAGAGCTAGTTATGGTTGGGGTAGAGGAGGATATTTTTGAAAACAATTTTACAGTATTTCCAAACCCAGTTCAAGATAGGCTATATATTTCAACCCATATTGCCAGCCAGAATCAATTTTCGATTCAATTTTATAATTCCACAGGTCAATTGATGAATACTCTTAGTGTCTCATCGAATGATGTATACGTAGATATGAGTAATTATTCCAATGGGTTGTATTATGTTAAACTCCTTAATGAAAGCGGAAGTATCCTTGCAAAACAGAAAGTTTTGAAAATTTAAAATAGTCTAGTCTGATTTATCTCAGAATAGAAATCATAAAAATGCACTCAAGGTCTGAGCTTTATTTTCAGTTTCTTGATACTCATCTTCTGCAATACTATCTTTTGTAATTCCTCCACCTAAATATAAATGGAAAGCCTCATCATCGATTTGCATACAGCGTAGATTGACGAATAAATGGAATTTCTGAGGAGCGTAAATACCAATAAATCCAGTATAATATATTCGATCGTGCTTTTCAATTTGCAATAGGAAATCTTTAGCTTTTTGAGTTGGTGTGCCACAAACGGCAGGAGTGGGGTGGAGTTGGAGGAGTAGCTGGGTGGCGATGGTCGCTGCAGCCATAGCGGAGAAATCACTTCGTATATGTGCAACTGGGCCAGCAATAGCACTATAAGGTTCTGATTGTGTGAAATTGAGCATATGACTTTTGAATAGACTTCTGATATAATTCTGAACCCAAATTTGCTCGTCCTGCTCTTTTACTGGCCAGACCAAATCCTCTGCATTTTCTTTGTCTATCACCTTAGTTCCTGCCAAAGCCATAGTCTCAAATTTAGACTCCTCAAATTTTGCTAAGGTTTCTGGGCTTGCGCCACACCAGATTTGCCCATTAGGCAATTGAGTGAGGTAGACAAAAGCATTGGCGTATTTATCACATAATTGAGTAAATACCTGCTTAATGGATTTGTCATTTCTTTTGAAAGCTTGTACTCTGCTCAATACTACTTTTTTCAGTTCTCCTTTTTCTATTTCTTCAATAATTTGATGAACTTGCTTTTGGTGTTCTTTAGCTGAAGCATGATGTGTCTCGAAAGGCTTCGATTTAAAATCTAAGGCTAAATCAATCCATTCTTCAGAATTTATTCTTTTTGTATGCTTAGAATTAAATGCAAATATGGGGCAAGCTGATTCTTCATCAAAGGGAGTCATTATAAAATGACTTTCTTTTAAATCACAGATTTTCTCGATGATACGTGCTTTACTTGAATTATAATATAGTTCAGTTTGCTGGGGGAGTCTATAAACTACAAATGAAGGACTCTTTGTCATTTTTATTTTTCTTTAGACTCTAAAATGAAATTGGTTAAACGAGCTATAGATACCAAACGCTCCTGCTCATCGAAGATTTTAATATCCCAAATATGGGTGTTTTTTCCAAGGTGAATAGGTCTAGCTTCTCCTATCACATAGCCACTTCGCACCGCTCTTAAATGGCTGGCATTTATTCCGGCTCCACGAGAAGTTTTATTGGAATTAGGACCAATAATAATATGAGAACCCACACTACCAATAGTTTCAGCCAAAGCTAAACTAGCACCGCCATGTAATATTTTAAAAGGCTGGAAAGTTCTTTCATCCACAGGCATTTTAGCACGGATTAGGTCTTTTTCCACTGTAATCATTTCAATATTCAAAGCTTCCATTAAGGTGCCTTTGCTCATGCTATTTACTTGATCTATTAAGCTCATATAAAGATTGGGGTTTCGTATAAACAAAATAAAGAAAAATTATTGATTCTAACACGAATTTCATTTGAGGTATTATAAAGCATTTTCGGCTAATGTTGGGTCACATAAAAAATTATGGGGAGCAATGGTTTTTAGCCTTTTCATAATTTAAAATGCTATTAAGTAATAACATAGGATCAGATTCAAAATTATGGAAGTAACAAAGGATGGCCACTTCACTGTCG
>NZ_JABKBZ010000046.1:0-43597 GCF_013166635.1 Lentimicrobium sp. S6
TGAACTAAAAAACATGTGCCAAATTGAACATTCTAGGCACAGAAGTTTTGAAAATTTTATCTCCAATATTATCGCCGCTCTTATCGCATATTCATTCTTTGCTAAAAAACCTTCTATAAAATATGATATGGAGAAAGACGATCAATTAGCTCTGTTTTTATAATCGAACTCGGGTTATTAGCTGCCACTAATCTATCTGGTTAAGCAACTAGACAGGTGTACTAATGCTGCTCTCTAGCTCGCTTTAAGATGGAACGCGAATTTACACGAATAAGAATGAATTTTCGCGGATAGAATATTTGAAAAATAGTCCTTCGCCAATTCACCAATCTCTCTTTAGGGTTTAAGGCAAGCTAGTTTTCTGAGACAAAATCCTTTAACTATCTCTAGAATATCTGAACTTCCTTTAATCATCACAGGGCTCCAATCCTTTCGTCCCTCAAGGCTTTGATCCCTTCTTCCTTCTTCATTCTTCCTTCTTCCTTCTTCCTTCTTCCTTCTTCCTTCTTCCATTTCACAAAACCAAACGCCAATTAGAGCTGTCAAAATTGATTAACATTCTTGAAGCCAAGCCAAACTGTTAACTATTAGTTTTTACTTGTTCACTTCTTTATCTTCCCTAAAGCAACTGTAAGAAATCTCTAGTATTTCGCAAAAAAACGTCAAGGTCGAAGTTTTTTGCAGATTTGAAATTCAGGAATTTACTTTGGTAAATGACTGGATTCCAAATCAAAAAAGTGAAGAGATTGATGTTTTCCTGCAAATACTAACTGTGTTTACGATAGCGCAACGTAGCCAAAGCAATCATCACCACGGCATAAACAGAAATTGAGACAATATTTTTCCAAACATCCATAAAGCTAGAGCCTTTGAGAAGCACAAGACGCATAAACTCAATAAAGTAGGCAATTGGATTAATGATATTTAGTTTTTGAGCCCAAATAGGCATGTTTTCAACGGGTGTGAACAATCCGCTTAGCAAAATAAATATCATAACAAAAAACCAAGAGATAAACATGGATTGTTGTTGTGTATCAGATAAGGTACTGATAAGCAACCCTATACCCAAAACCAGAATTAAATAGACTCCTGCCACTCCTATCACCAATGGAACACTACCTAGCATAGGGACTGCAAATACAAATTTTGCAATCAATAAGCCTAATCCTAAATCAAACATTGCGATAAACCAGAAGGGCATCAATTTCCCAATGATGAATTGATACTTTTTAATTGGCGTGACATTCAGCTGTTCTATGGTTCCAATTTCTTTTTCTTTAACGATATTCATGGCAGATAGAAAAAGGCCAATAATAGTAACCAATAAAACCAAAATACCCGGAACCATAAAGGTTTTATAATCCAGTTCAGGATTATACCAATAAGCCACCTCATTATTGATTTGACGATAAGCCACCGGAATCATCATTTCTTCGATTAAAAACTCCATATTAAAGCCTCCAAGAATCTGAGCACTATAAGCACTCATCAAACTAGCAGCACTGCCATTAATCGCATCAGTGATGATTTGTACGGTGGTATTGTTTTTATTCAATAAATCCTCCTCAAAATGCTGGGGGATATAAATAATCTGTTCCAAGTCTCCTTTTTGCATCATCTCATCCAAATCTTGATAGCTTGGTTCTACTAGTTTCAGAACATAAAAAGGACTGGCCTCAAATTTAGAAATGAAATTAGCAGAAGTAACAGAACGATCTAAATCTACAATCCCCAAATCAATTTTCTTGATCTCGTAGGTCGCAGTATAAGAAAGCACCAATAGCTGAATCACTGGAATGGCAAAGATGATGGGAAGCATCATTTTATCACGAAAAATCTGCAGAAATTCTTTTTGTATAAAGTATAATATTGTTTTCATCTGTCAATATTCATTATTAATTTAAATCTAAGGTTAAAAATTGTATGGCCACAAATGCTCTATTTTAATTGAATTTAAATAATCAACCGGCTTTAGCTTTGTGCCTTCGAGTTCTATTGGTTGATTTTATAATTTTAAAAACACCCATGATTTATATTCTTGTATTAAAACTTTAATTAATCTTTATAAACATCTCTATATCAATTTAATTACACTATATAATTACAAAGAAATGAAACTAAATATTACTCCAGTCGGATCTTAAATTTCTTGATACTTAGGACTATGAAGAATATGGTCATACCAAGTAGAATGAGTAATTCTTTCCATATCATTTCTATCCCATTTCCCTTAATCATTATATTTTTAATGACGATAACAAACCATTTCGGCGGCATTAAATGACTAAAATATTGAAGTGCCAAAGGCATATTTTTAATGGGAAAAATAAAACCACTCAGCAAAATCGTAGGAAGCAATAGAGCAAACATACTCAACAACATGGCTACTTGTTGAGTTTTCGACACTGTAGAAATAAATAAACCCAATGCTAAAGCCAGTATGATAAATAGTAATGAAGAGGATAATAATAGCGTCAAACTACCACTGAAAGGCATGTGGAATACAAAATAGCTCATCAAAAGAATGAGGATGGCACTAATAAAGGATAAGAAAACATACGGTAAGACTTTTCCTAAGATGATTTGCCAGGGCTTGACCGGCGAAACCAATAATACCTCCATGGTTCCCAATTCCTTTTCTCTTGTAATGGAAATAGAAGTCATCATAGCAGAAACCAACATTAAAACGATGGTTATCAGACCGGGAACAAACAAAAAGACGGACTCTAATTCAGGGTTATAACGCATCTCGGTTTCTGGAATAATCATGACAGGCTGTTCGTTTCGGGTATTTATTTCTGCAACATAATCGCTTATGATGGCTTGGGTATAACTATACACCATATTGGCTGTATTGGGGTCGGATGCATCTGTAATAATTTGAACAGTGGCTCTACCTTCTTTAATCAGGTTCTCACCAAATTGAGGCTCAAAGACAATGACTTCCCTTACTTTCCCCTTTTTAAAAACGCCTTCTATTTCATCTGCATCTTTTAAATTACTATTGAGGATAAAATAACCTGAGGAGACTAGTTTGTTAGTTAACTCTTGAGTATACAAGTCTTTACTCTGATCTAAAATAGAGATTTGTACATTTTTGATATCATTTTTTAGGGCAAAACCGAAAAGTAAAATTTGAACAATGGGAATACCAAATAGAATAACCATGGTTCTGGTATCACGAAAAATCTGCAAAAACTCTTTTATAATGAATATTTTCATGGCTATCCTCTGGCTAGTTTAACAAATACTTTTTCCACGCTATCCACACCAAATTCTTTCTTTAATCCAGCTGGAGTATCTAATGCTTCTATCTTTCCATCCACCATAATACTAACTCGATGGCAATATTCAGCTTCATCCATATAGTGGGTTGTTACAAAGATGGTTTTTCCGTTTTTGGCTTCCTGATAAATCATTTCCCAAAATTGACGACGGGTTAGAGGGTCTACTCCTCCTGTGGGTTCATCTAAAAATACAATAGGCGGTTCGTGCAAAATGGCCACCATAAAAGAAAGCTTTTGCTTTATTCCCAAAGGTAGTTCCACCACTCGTGAACTCGCATACTCATGCAAACTCAAGGAATCCATATAATCAGCAGTTTTCGATTTTATTTGCTTACGGCTCAATCCATAGATTCCTCCGTAAAAACGAATGTTTTCAGCAATGGTCAAATCATCATATAAAGAGAATTTCTGGCTCATATAACCAATACTTTTCTTTATCTGCTCTCTCTGCTTATAGATATCGAATCCAGCTACAGAGACCTCCCCAGAAGTAGGAGCCGAAAGTCCACAAAGGATTTTAATTGCAGTGGTTTTACCAGCTCCATTTGCACCTAAGAAACCGAATATTTCACCACTATTTACTTCAAAAGAAAGATGATCGTTGGCCACGAAGTTGCCAAATTTCTTCACTAAATCTTTTACTATGACTTGTTTTTGAGTGTCTTTCATGATGCTTCTGTTTTTTCTCTATCACTCATTAAATCCATAAAACTATCCTCAATCTCGGCTTTCAAAGTGGAAATTTCTATCTCTTCCATCTGATGCTTCTCCAAGAATGCTATTAATTCCTTTTCATTTATTTTATTAGAGGAGGACAAGTGAATACATTCCCCAAAAAGATAGGCGGAATGACAAGCAGGATGAGTTCTAAGGAGTTTTACGAGTGCGTACATGTCTTTTGCTTTCACACCATACAAATGATGCCTAAAGGTATCTACCACATTTTCCGGCTTATCAATTTGCATAATCTCCCCTTTTTGTATCAATGCTATTCTATCGCAGCGAGCAGCCTCATCCATATAGGGTGTACTCACCAAAATAGTGATTCCTTGGGCTTTTAGCTTGTCTAACATATCCCAAAACTCAATCCTCGAAACCGCATCAACACCAGTAGTGGGCTCATCTAATAATAATACAGTGGGTTTATGAATGAGTGCACAAGAAAGGGCTAGTTTCTGTTTCATTCCTCCGGATAAATCACCAGCTTTTCTTTTCTTAAATGGCTCAATTTGCTCGTAGATATCTTTTATTAAATGATAATTCTCTTTAATGGTGGTATTGAAAATTCCAGCAAAGAAATTCAGGTTCTCTTCCACACTTAAATCCTGATACAAAGAAAATTTACCTGGCATATATCCTAATATAGTTCTGAGCTCTTTATAGTCCTTCTCCACATCTAAGCCTGCCAATTCAATCTGACCCGAATCTGCCAATAACAAACTCGCCAAAATCCGAAATAATGTACTCTTCCCTGCCCCATCTGGTCCGATAAAACCAAATAACTCAGCTTCTCCAATTTCCAAATTGATATCCTTCAAAGCCGCTATATTCTCATAGGACTTATTGATTTGTTGTATGCTTATGATTGGTTTCAATAGTTTAGATTTTATTTGTGTTCAAATAGCCTATTTAAATTATTTCAATTGTTATAAGCACGAAGTTCGAAGCACCCAGCACCCAGCACCCAGTACCCAGTACCTAGAAATTAACTTCCGCAGGCATCCCCGCTTTTAAGCTCCCATCGTTCTTACATTTTATCTTCAAGGCATAAACCAGATTCACTCTTTCTTTCTTGGTTTGAACGGTTTTTGGCGTAAACTCCGCTTGCTCTGCAATCCATGTTATTTCACCAACGAGACTAGTATTTGTAGTTTGATCATTATCAATGAGCACCTCTACTTTCTGACCTATCTTTAAATGTGGTAACTGATCACCACTGACATAAACCTTTAAGCGAATATCGTTTAGTGCAGCAATGGTAAATAAGGGTTTTCCGGGAGCGGTGGTTTCTCCAGTCCTACTCAATTGAGTCAATACTTTTCCATCCACAGGGCAGGTGATGATACATTTAGAAATCTGGTATTCAATAGTGGCAATCTGACTATCAATAGCTTTTACTTGTGCAAACACATTGGATTTTTTGACTTCCGTAGCTGATAGTTGAGCATTTATCAAATCTAGACTTCCCTGAACATCGTCTACTTGTTTTTGGGTTGCTGCTTTTTTAGCGAACAATTGGTCTAGCCTTTTCTTGTTGACTAGAATATTTTCTTTTTGCTGTTTTTGCACTTTTATTTGCGCATCAATATCAGGTAGATTGGCCAATATCATAGTCTGTTGCGCTTTTAACTGCTCTTTTTGACAATGCAAATTCATGCTATCGATTTGTCCAATAATTTGCTCCGCTTTTAAGGTTTTACCCTCCTCAATATCTAACCATAATATTCGCCCTTGACTTTCAGCAGATACAAAGGTTTTATCGAGTTCGAAGTTGCCATAAGCATCGGACTTCTTATTATTGTTTTGGCAAGAGGAAAGTAATGCCAAAGAAAGCATCAAAATCATCATAAAAGCACTGTCAAATTCGTAATTTATCTTTTTCATATCTTATAATTTTCCGAGGATGTTCAAATAATCTAATTTACTATTAATCAATTGTATTTCATGTATCTTCCTGTCGATTTCCGCCTGACTTAAGGTTTGTAATTCTTCAATATATGCTGAGGTAGTAATCACCCCTTGATTCATCTGATGGCTGGCATTTTCTGCCACATTGGTTCTTAAGCGAATCACTTCTGGATCGGATTGTAAAACCACTTCCCATTTCTCAATTTCAGCTCTCATCTGATTTAGCGCCATCTCTATATTTCTCTCAAAATCTTGCTTCTGACTTTCAATCACTTGAATATTTAAATCCATTATATGTTTCTGATTATTATGCTTATTCCAGTTGAGTATCTTCCACTGGAAATTTAATCCCACCATCCAAAACTCAGAGAAATTATCAGAAAGATAATTGAATCCAGGGCGACCATAACCACCTTGAGCAAATGCTGAAATTTTGGGTAGTTTTTGAGCATCAATCAAATTTTTAGAATACTCTAATTTATTTTGAGTTTCTAGCATATATTGGAATTCCAATCGACTTTGTTGCTGATCTTCAATTTGAGGCTGACTCAAGCTTAACTCTATCACACCATTGAGCTCTTGCCCCGTCAAGGTTTCTAAATTCTCGATTAAAGCTGCTCTTTTAATGGCAATCTCGTCCTTCTGTTGCTTGGCTTTAATGAGTTCGACTAGTATTCTATCAGCAGAAGTTTCTAAAATAGCACCCTCCTCTATTAAGGCTTGCATTTCCTTCTGTTTTGCCTTAAGCCTTTTCTCATAGGAGTCGATGATTTTATTCTGCTCATCCAAAAGAACAACGGTAACGAAGAGGTTTTTTACCTCATTTTTAATGTGATATAGATTCTGGTCCACCTCTAATTGTTCTAGAATCTGTTGCAATTCTTCTAGATTCTTTTGCTTCTGATAAATTCCGCCTCTATAAATAACTTGATTTACGTCTAAAGTCATTTTATATTGGTCTTTACTCAATTCGGGAACATCCATATTAGGAATATCGAATGGAAGACTAATGACCTCATTCTGATAAGTCGCTCTTCCATTGAGTATGATCTGAGGAAGCAAATCCTTTTTATAATTCTCGACTTCAATTTGAGAATTTTCAGCTTTCAAAGCTTTCTGAGCATATACAGGATGATGAATCACCGCAAAGTCAAAACATTCTTGTAAACTTATCTGTTTTTGGGCAGACAAGTTAGAAACCACCATGAAAGCTATAATTAGACTTAAAATTCGTTTCATATTTATTTGGTTTTTATACTATTAATGACAAAATCAGCAACATTTGTTCTCCTTTCCTTAAGGAAAGTTTTATACTCTTCCTTATTTCCCTTAAACAATACTCCTGTCACCATAGGTCTAGCCACCACAGGAAAAATACATAAAGAAATCACATTGACTATTAAATGCTTTGGTGAAATATTGATTATCCTCCCTTTTTCAATTTCGGCATCAATATCATCCAGTATAAATTGAATATCAATATCCAAATCTGCAATGGTTTGTATTAATTGCTCAGGACGATGATTGAGTTCATGGATGACAAAACCAGGGAGATGAGGATTCTTTTCAATAATATTTAAATAACTTTCCACAAAAACGCGAAGCCTATCGAAAAAATCGCCTTCAGTTTTAAATGACTTAATGAGATTAGGTAGTAGGGCTTTAATTGCAGTTCTAAATACAATGGAAAACAGTTTCTCTTTGCTGCGATAATAATAATGAAGTAAGGCTTTATTAATTCCAGCCTCATCGGCAATTTGTTGCATTCTTGCTCCTGCCATTCCATTTTCTATGAAAACTTTTTCTGCAGCCTCCACTATTTTGCATTCTGTATTGATGTCTTTTTTGCTCACCATCTTGATTCAAATTATATTTTACCATTTGATTTAACCATTTGGTTAAACTAGTTGGCAAATATATGCAAATTGATATTAGGAAGTCAAGTTTTTATTGAATATTTTTCTATCCGACTGATTTAATGCATATTAAAACCAACCTAATGAATATTAGTATTTCCTATTTATCCTAAGATTTGAAGCAATCCCTCATAATTAAGGAAATAGCAAAGTATTTTTTATATGGTAGAAAGAATGGCTAAGAAAATGGCATTAGACCTTTCGCCCAATAATCACCACATTAGAATTCATTTTGGTATGGTCGATGAGTTCAACTTGTAGACCAAGTGATTCGAGTAAGGAAATCCTATCGCTAGCAGTACCAAAGTATAATTGTTTGTTATCGTCTTTGGTTTTATTAAAGCCAAAGAATTTGGTAGATTGCCATTCACTGAACTTGGTTCCTCTGTGTTTCTTCTCAAGACTGGTATCTGCATCACGAATGATAATCATTCCTCCTTGATTTAAATGGGCAACAGATTCCTTAATCACATATTCTTGCTCATCTTCAGGAATATAATGAAGCACATCGGCTAAAACATAGACATCAGCATTCTGGAATTTCCAATGGTTTAAATCTGCTGACTCAAACTCCACTTGTCCATCTAAAAATTGCTTTCTCGCACTATTATTTTGAGCCACTTGAATTTTATCTTCATCATAATCTACTCCCAGCACACTCCTCTTATTGGAAAGCATCATGAGCATATAATCCAACATGCCGTTACCACAACCCAAATCGATGATATGTGCCTCTTGAGGAATCACTTCATTAAAGAACTCGTAATTCTTTTCAAAATTCATCTTAATCTTCACATACCATTCTAGAACCGGTCCTTTATAGATATAATTCATATCCACACGTTTGCGCATATAATTTGGTGTGATTACTTCATTTGCAATCTCCTCTAATTGATCTTGATACCAAGACCTGAATTTCTTAGAACGCTGCACATACCCTTCTCCAAATCGCTTATCATCAAGAGCTATCCTATCTCCCACTTTCACATCTATTCTACCACTCTTCAGAAAAGGTTCTCCTTTGGTGATACAATGCCCAGGCCCGTGCAGAATAATAGGTAATACATCCAAATTTAATTGCTCAGCTAGGTAAAAAGCTCCTTTATGAAAACGGCCTATTTTTCCTGTAGCAGAGCGAGTTCCTTCTGGGAAAATCATGATAGAATAACCTTCGTCTGTCTTTTTCTTCAATAAATCTACATGGGCATGGAGATGGTCGAGAATGGGATAAAAATCAGCCATTTTCACAATGAATCCATAGAAGAAATTCCTTTGTACCCAGTCATTGGTCAGCAATATCATTTTAGGATGCAACATGAGCATCAACATGATATCGATATGGCTTTGATGGTTGCTTATAATAACTGCAGGCTCCTCAAACTTTTTCTTATCGAAGCCCATCACATTTTTCTTCACATTAAACATGATATAAATCATGATTCTACTCGTAATGACCAATAGCTTATGAAACCACAACCTTGTACGCTTACTCTTGCCTCCTGTTAGAATGATCAAAAAGAAACCAGCAATGGTATTAAACAAACTCCCTATGGTAAAAACCAAAAGAGCAATAATAGAGCCCAATAGATTCAATGCAGTAACCGGAACCAATCTTCGCTGTCCTTTTTTCACATTGATCAGCCAATAGAATAGCAAAGGCTGCAAACTGAAACTCAATATAAATACACTCGACAAACCGATGACAGTCACAAAAGCCATGGATTGTAACGCAGGATGCTTAGCAAAAAGCAGAACTCCAATTCCAACCATACTAGTCACTGTCGAAAATAGAATACTGGTTTTAAAAGAGTCTAATTTCTCTTCTCCATATTTATATTCCTGCATTAAACCACGTGTGATAAAAATGCAATAATCTATCCCTAAACCAAAAACGAAGGTGCTGATAATAATATTTACGATATTGAATTCTAACCCTAAAAGAGCCATGAGTCCAGTAGTCCAAATCCAACTCAAAGCCAAAGGTAAATAGGTAATGACTGCTAATTCAATTCTCCCAAAACTCATCCAGATAATTAAGAAAACCAGTAATAAAGTTAAATTGACCAACCACTGAAAATCATCTTGTAATTGCTTGACGAATTGAGTAGTAAGATATTCTTTATCAATAATATAAATGCCTTCGTGAGATTGCTGATCTAAAACGTCATGCAATTTATGTTTATTCTCTGAACTTGTTTTTATTTGAGTGATGGCCATAGGCATTTCGGCTGTCCCCTGAAGAAACTCACTTAAAAATGCTTCTTTAATCAAATGGGTATCTGACTCTGAAATACTGACAAAATCAGAATGAAACCAATTCTTAAATCGATCAAAACTTCCAGCCCTAAAGCCATAGTTGTTTTCTATATCCTCTAATTGGCTGAGCAGAATCTTCTGTTTATCAAATGTCCAATAAGCTTTCCATTTTTCTATTTTCTCATTCTGCAGCTTTTTAGAAGGTAATATGGATGAAACCGAAGTAAAGTTCATCACCAAGTCTTTATCTATATTCGACAAACGATTTTCGAAAGCTTCGTTTTTCTGAAGAACGGATTCTAAATCATCTCCTAAGGCCACCACATATATATTCCTCTGACTCAGTTTTGTGATCTCATTCAGATGTCGCTCGGCATTTCTGGTCTTGGCCTCCATGAAATTGATTTCATTCATATCGCCCTGAAATTTAACTTCTTTAGAGAAATAGTAAAAAACAGGAGATAAAATGAGGATGGCTAGGATCAAAAAAGTCTTCTGGTGAAAAGGGTAAATAGAAATATAGTTGACGAGTCTTTGAACAAGGTTGAGCTTCACTTCTTTTTTCTCTTCTCCCTTCTTCTTCTCTTTCAAAATTAAAGGAATAAAAACGAGGGAAAACAAAGCTGAAAAAATTATACTAAGCCCTGCAAACCAACCCATATCTTGCAATGCTGGAGCGGAGACTACTAGTAATCCAAGAAATGCTGTTGCTGTAGTAGCTGCACTTATCAAAATGGGTTCACTTACATCTTCCAATACTTTCTTAATGGAATTGGTTTTCTGAAAGTGAGTAAAAATATGTAAAACATAGTCGATACTAATCCCCACCAATACAGAACCCAGACCTAATGCAATGGCTGATATTTCCCCTTTTAGTAAATACAATACCGCCATACTTGTAATGACTGCTAAAGCAGCTGGTAAAAAGATAATGAGATACAGTCGTTTGCTTTTATAGAAAAAGGCAATCAACAAAACCACCATCACCAAAGCCATACTCACGGTTAAAATGATGTCTTTTTTAATTTGCTCTGCATTTCCAGCTGCTACCACAGGTGCACCAAAATACTCAGCTATTATCCTCCCCTCAAACTGCTCTTCAAGCTCTTGAATATAGCTTTCTATTTCTAGAACCATTTTTGCATTCTGTGCTGTTTCTGAAGAACTAGCTATTGGAGTAAGAAAGAATAATAAATGCTTTTTGTCCTGAGTGAACAGATATCCTTTATCAATACTAATTTCTTGATCTATTTGAAAACCTTTTAAACGCTCTAGCGCTTTTAAACTCAAACCTGCTGGATCTTCAATAACCAACTTTTTAAGAAATACGGAAGCAGGGCTCAATAAACTCTTATACTTTTTTTTGAATGAGGATTGAAAGCGACCTTGCGTTATCAAAGTGTCAAAATAAGCATAATCAGAATCCTCTAAAAGAAAAGGTAAATTTCTTAATACATAGCTACTCACTTGGTCTATAGACTGATTCTCAATATTCAGTCTGATTTCTTTAATACGCGCTGAGGAGGCTAATGAATCGGATAATTGCTTGGCAAACTTAATCAGCTCGTTTTGTTGAATTTCTGAAGTATCACTTAAATAAATATTGAAAAACAGTCTATCGCTGAGGTTAATATGCGCTAAGATATCATTCAGTTGATCAGCATTTTCTGACTTGGGTAAAATAGCCCGTGCATCTTCTGATAATTTCAATTGAAATGCCCCAAAACCAAGAGCTAGAAAAAACAAAATAGTTATCAAACCATATAATACTGGGCGACGGCGAAAAGCTTTTTGAAAACCAAAGAAAAATCTATTCATTCTACCTTTTTAGTGGAAAGAGCAAAGATAAAAACTTAGGAGACTTTCTAAACCTTTAAAATTAAAAAAAGTGTAGCATCTAAGAATGGATGGGACCCATAAAAGACATTTAAGAATATATAAGAAAAAACAAAGACTTATATGACCTTATATACCATAATATGGTCAAAAGCCACAGATACAAATTAATAGATAAAAAGAGAGTATGAATAAGAAGATACACTATGTTTGTTCAGAAAAACTAATCAATAGCCACAGTTAAATCACGATCTGACATTTCTCTAAACGAAGGCTTTAACTCATTATAGCTACCCGATTTCACTTGGCATTTACCTTTATGATGAACGATTAAGGCACATTGCTCAGCTTGCAAAGGATCATGTTCACAAACATCTATTAATGTTTCTATTACAAAATCGAAGGTATTATGATCGTCATTAAAAAGAATTAAGGATTTATTCTCTTCTAATAACTCACTGGATTCATAATCAAATTGATGTTGTTCTTGACTCATAAAAATACAATTATTATTTCTCATATTATAATGGCGCAAAGATAAGCATAAGATGTTTCTGTCTAAACTATTTTAAATTTTTTACGAAATAATAATCTTATGAGTTTCCTCTTTTTCTATTTTTGCCAAATGAATAGAAATGCAGATAGCTGGACTCTAGAATTAAAGAAGCTACTTGAAAATCCACTTCCTGGATCCAAGGCACATACACGTGTGGCTCCTATCGACAGAATCGAAGGTTTGGAAAATAGAGATTGGCCCTTAGATGCCAAGCGCAGCGCCGTTACTTTTCTATTATTTCCAAAGGACGGAAAGATTCATACATTATTCATGAAGAGACCCGAGTATCCTGGTGTTCACAGCGGACAAGTATCCTTACCTGGTGGTCAAAAAGAAAAAACCGACAAAAACCTACTAGAAACAGCCCTCAGAGAATATGGCGAAGAAACTGGAGTCATTTTAGAGGAGAGCAATTATATGGCTCCCCTCTCCGAACTCTATATTCCTCCTTCCAACTTTTTGGTTCAGCCTTTTGTTGCTTTTGTAAACGAGCTGGATGAGTTATTTCCTGATAAGACCGAAGTAGAGTCTTTACATCTAGTGGCATTGGAGGATTTATTTAAAAAAGAAAAATTCACCACCGAGGAAATCCTAATTCGTAATAGAGAGAAAAAAAACATGAGCATAAAAGCCCCATGTTATATGATTAATGGACTCAAAATTTGGGGAGCCACTGCCATGATGATTAGTGAACTTCAAATGATTTTTGAGGAAGGTAACATTGACTTAACTATTTCCTAAAAACAAAAAAAGAGACAACATTTATTAATGTTATCTCTTCATTTTTTGTTTTATGTTCTATTACTCCACTACCACAATCTTGTGATCAATAGAAGCAAACTTACGATACATATCACTTACACCACAATATCTTTCTTGTGAAAGATTAACTGCTTTTTCCAATTTTGCCATAGGTAGGTCTTTTCCTTTGAAGGTATAAACGATAGTAAACGCGTCAAAATATTTAGGATGTTCTGTGGTTAAATTTGCTTCCACATCAATGCTAAAGTCCTCTAATTCTACTCTCATTTTTGTTAGCATGGAAACTACATCCATACCGGTACAACCTGCTAGTGCAACTAGCATCAATGGTTTTGGCTTAGGGCCTTTATTCTCTCCTCCCACTGATGGGTCGGCATCTATTATGATCTTATGTCCATCTAAATCCGCTTCGAAAGACATTCCTTTAGTCCATTTTACAGTTGTTTTTGCGCTCATTATAATGTGTTTTTATGTTTACTTTATATTTAGTTTCTAGTGGCAAATATAATACATATAGATAAATCATCACAAATTTAACAGCTTATTCATATTTAGCGTATTCTCGCAAAGAACAATTATCCTCCACTAATCATATGTATAATTTGCAAATCATCCC
The DNA here is from genome assembly GCF_013166635.1 of Lentimicrobium sp. S6. Lineage (NCBI taxonomy): Bacteria > Pseudomonadati > Bacteroidota > Bacteroidia > Bacteroidales > Lentimicrobiaceae > Lentimicrobium > Lentimicrobium sp. S6. The sequence goes on from NZ_JABKBZ010000046.1 coordinate 13,858, forward strand.
CATCCTTTACAAAACTAGACTCATATTCAGGTTTTCTAATCAATTTTCCATTGATTTTAATCACCAAGAGTTTAAAAGTAAAACGCTTGACTTTCAGCACTTCCGAAACACTTAAACTATCTTGTTCGAAGGATTCTGGCTTATTATTTAGTGTTATATTCATTTATTTCTCTTTTAAAAGTAATTCTAATACTGTGTCGGCTTGCATATTCGCAACTATGCCAACTCGCGGAGCTAATGGAGGGAATTCCTCCGAGACTTCACTTTTTTCATCGCCACAAATATACAGATTGTCAGAATTACGCAAATGAATCGATTCAATATCTCCCCAACCCGCCATTCCTAGTCCAATAACTAAAGGAGTCGCAGATAGTTTTTCACAAATGGTTTCAATAATTATTTGTTTCATTTCAGCATTATCGAAAGCTTCCACTATAACATCACAATTCTTATATAGGTCGTAAATATCTTGAGCTTCAAGCTTAATCTGATGAGCTGAGATTTGAACATCTGGATTAATAAGATGGATATTCTCCTTTAAACTATAAACTTTCTGTTTTCCTATTTGATGATGAAAATAATACTGTCTATTCAAATTACTCTCTTCAATAACATCAAAATCAGCAATAATGAGCTTTCCAACCCCCACTCTCGCCAATGCTACAGCACAATTGGAACCCAATCCACCACATCCGGCAATTCCTACGGTTTTATTTAAAAGTATCTCCTTTATCTTTTCAAATTTCATAAAATTCAGTCATTAATTTAAAACACGACAAAAAACAAAAAATTACATCATAAATACTAAGAATTTCACTTATCATTTAGCCTGAAATGAAGCATCCTGACTCCAAAAACTTTATATTTATAAGATTCTAAATACCGTTGAACATCCTGAATTCCTTATTTTTTTTTCAGCCTATATAATTATTTTACAAAGTTAAATATATTCCAACATATCTCATATTCAGAATTTTTAAATACTTGCATATATTAAACCCAAGATATTTTTCTAATCTTCATAATTAAGACTGAATATAAATATCGATATGCGTTAGTTTGCATATCTGATTATTAGGCTCTTTGGTGATTTTAGTAGATTAATTTTTATAAATTTGTCCAACGCAATTAAAATGGAATTATACATATAATAAATCCTTAGGATATGAATATTGAAGAAATAAAAAAACAACACAAATTATTAGCCGATTGGAAATACGACATCACTCCAGTTGACAAGGGATATACAGATAAAACTCTCTATATCAATGTTTCTGATCTTACGATAAAATCAAAGGACGTTCCTGCTGAAATGAAAGAGAAATTCATCGGTGGAAAAGGATATGGTTTAAAATACCTTTGGGATGCAACAAAGCCTGACACAAAATGGAATGATCCTGAGAATGAAATCGTGATTTCTGGAGGCCCTATTTGTGGTATTACACAGTATTCTGGTACTGGTAAATCATTAGTTGTTAGTATATCTCCACAAACTAATTCAGTGATGGATAGTAATGTAGGTGGATACTTTGGACCATTTTTAAAATTTTCTGGATTTGATTCACTAGAACTTCAAGGAAAATCTGACAAAGAAGTGATTATCTTCATTGATGGAACAACTGGTAAAATTGAGATTATTGAAGCTCCTGCTGAAGCTATTGACAGTCATGTATTGGCTGAGCAGCTTACAGAAATGTATGCTGACAATGATAAAGACAGAAAAAATGTAGCGGTCGTATCTGCTGGTGAAGCTGCCGATCATTCATTAATAGGAATGCTCAACTTTAGTTTCTTCGATGCTAAACGTAAAGTAGTAAGATTGAAACAAGCAGGCCGTGGAGGTATCGGTACTGTTTTTAGAGATAAAAAGATTAAAGCTCTTGTTTGTAAAGTTCCTGGTGTAACAGGAAACCTAAACAATGTGGTTGATCTTAAAGCCATCATGGAACGCGGTAGGACTTTCAACAAAGAGATGCGCGATTTAGATGATGACCAATGTGAAATGAAAACTAAAGGTACTGCTCACCTTATGGAAATCATGAATGATTATGATTTACTTCCTACAAACAATTATAAGTATGGTAGTCATCATGATATCAAAAACATTGACTCTGAAGAGTGGAAAAGAAGATTTACTCAAGGTGTACCTGATGGATGTTGGTTAGGTTGTAATATGTCTTGTGCTAAAGGTATTGATAATTATGAATTAAGAACAGGTCCTTACGCTGGACAAAAAGTAATAGTTGATGGTCCTGAATATGAAAATGCTGGTGGACTTGGTTCTAACTGTGGTATTTTTAACCCTGATTATATTATTGAAGCGAACTTCTATTGCGATACTTATGGTATTTGCACTATTTCTTGGGGTACTTTAATGGCCTTTGCTATGGAGTGTTATGAGAATGGCATTCTAAACGAAGAAAGAACTGGTGGCTTAAAACTTAACTTCGGTAATTCTGATTCTGCTATGGAAGCCATGCACCAATTGGCTCGTGGAGAAGGATTTGGTCTTATTGCCGGAATGGGCGTTCGTAAGATGAAAGAGCTTTTCATTAAGAATGGTTGGGGTGATGCTGATTTCTTACAAGATATCGGAATGGAAAATAAAGGATTAGAATATTCTGAGTATATCTCTAAAGAATCTCTAGCTCAACAAGGTGGTTTTGCCATGACAAATAAAGGACCTCAGCACGATGAAGCTTGGTTAATCTTTATGGACGCAGTAAACAACCAAATTCCTTCTTTCGAAGACAAAGCAGAAGCCTTACATTATTTCCCAATGTTTAGAACTTGGTTCGGATTAATGGGATTATGTAAACTTCCGTGGAATGATGTAGAGCCTATTACTAATGCAGATTCTGACGAGCCTGCAAAAGTTCCAGAACACGTTGACAATTATGTAACTATATTCAATGCTGTAACTGGTCAGAATATTGACAAACACGATATCATCCGTCAATCTGAAAGAGTTTATAATTACCAAAGAGCCTTTAACCTAAGAAGAGGTTACGGCACTAGAGAATTTGATGCTCAACCATACAGAGCTGCTGGCCCTGTTACTATTGAGGAATACGAATCTAGAGCAGAACGTTACGATAAGCAACTAAAAGAAATTTTAAATATTGAACCAGAAGGTAAAACTACTGAAGAAAAACGTGATATTCTTAGAGAATTCCGTGAGTCTCAATATGAAAAATTATTAGATGCTGTATATTTAAGAAGAGGATGGACCAAGAATGGTGTCCCTAAAATCTCTCACATGAAAGATTTAGGAATGGATTTACCAGAAATTCTTGAAACAATAACTCCTCATCAAAACTAATGATTCTGATGATAATATAGATAAAAAGTCCTCTATAAAATGAGGGCTTTTTTTAATGCTTTTTTTCTCAAATCAAACTTTATTCTGACTAATTATTAATAGCAGAAATAACTACATCAAAGAGCACTGCATAAAAAATAGTTTTATTTTAGCTGCTCCTTCAGTAGGATATAGAGAGATTACAAATCAAATAATAAATTATAAAAACAATACGCAATGTTTAATGTAAACGAATATTTCGACGGAACGGTAAAATCATTAGGTTTTGATAATAAAGCAGGCAAAGTAACCATTGGCGTAATGGCTAAAGGTGAATATGAATTTGGTACTTCTATGGTTGAGCACATGACCGTAACATCAGGAGAAATGAAAGTTTTAATTGATGGTGAAACAGAATGGAAAGTTTATGGAGAATACGAAACTTTTAGAGTAGAAAAAGATTCTAGTTTTAAAGTCATCTTAGAAGATCAAACTTCATATAAATGCGTTTATAGCTAGGAAGTTCATTTTTTTAGCTATTTATTTAACAATTTATATTTCCCAGCGGTAAATTTCGTTTTATATTTGCCATTGGTAAATAAAAGCATGCGGTCCAAAAAAAAACTAATATATGAAACCACCAAGAAGCTCAAGAAATGATGTATTCCTAAGATACAAATTATGGTTATCAGCTGTATCTGGCGAAGGTATTATTGAAGAAAACACATATGCTATTTTAAAAGCAATTGATGAAATGGGTTCGCTAAAATCTGCAGCAGAGCATTTAGGAGTGAGCTATAGAAAAGCTTGGGGTGATATAAAAAATTCAGAAGAATTATTGGGCTACAATCTCACAGAAAAGTACAGAGGAGGAGTTGGTGGAGGAGCCTCCACCCTCACCCCTAAAGCTAAAAACCTATTGGAAGCCTACGACACCTTACATAAGAAAATGGATAATGCCATTGAAGATGCTTATGAAGACTTTAAGGATAAAATATTATAATTCATAATAATTACATATCTTAAGTATTAAAACTCTTCAAAACTTCCAAATCATAAAAAAACGCCCTAAAGCAGATATTTTCAGGCATTTTTTATTCCCAATATTTAACAAATTAAAAACTTTTCTTTCCCTTCGAATTTTAAGAGGAAATATTACTTTTGCAATCGTTATGCAAACCCAATGCATATCGATAAAATGAACATTTAACATTAATATTTCAGTCATATGCAAAACAGTTTATATTTTGTTCCTCCAGCTAAAAACGAGCCCGTTTTGTCCTACAAAAGTGGTTCCCCTGAGAGAGAAAAAATCCTTAAAGCTCTTGAATGCGCTAGATCATACGAAGTTGATATTCCAATGATCATCAATGGAAAAGAAGTATTTACAGACAATAAAATAAAAATGAGTCCTCCTCATGATCATCAAAAAGTTTTAGGGCACTATAGCCGTGGAAACGAAGGTCATGTTAAGGATGCTATCAATGCCGCTTTAGCAGCAAGAAAAGGTTGGGCTTCCATGTCATGGAAACAAAGAGCCTCTATTTTCCTTAAAGCTGCAGGTATGATTTCTGGTCCATATAGAGCCAGAATTAATGCAGCAACTATGCTGGCTCAATCTAAATCTGTGCACCAAGCAGAGATTGATGCCGCTTGTGAATTAGCAGATTTCTTAAGATTTAATGTACAGTACATGACCGAAATCTATAATGAACAACCTGAATCTGACGAATCGATCTGGAACAGAATTGAGCAAAGAGGTTTAGAAGGTTTCGTTTTTGCTCTCACTCCTTTCAACTTTACTGCCATTGCTGGTAATTTACCTTCTGCTCCTGCCCTCATGGGAAATACAGTTGTTTGGAAACCATCAAATACTCAAATATATTCAGCTACTATTATCATGGAGATTTTCATGGAAGCTGGCTTACCTGATGGTGTCATTAATTTGGTATATGTTTCAGGTCCTGTTGCCGGGAAAGTCATTTTCTCACATAGAGATTTTGCTGGAATCCACTTTACAGGTTCTACTTCAGTATTTCAAAATATTTGGAAAGAAATTGGTAAGAATATTCAAAACTTCAGATCCTATCCTAGAATAGTTGGAGAAACTGGTGGTAAAAACTTTGTATTAGCTCATAAATCGGCAAATGCTAGGCAAGTAGCTACAGCCTTAACTCGTGGTGCATTCGAATATCAAGGCCAAAAGTGTTCTGCTGCCTCTCGTGCCTATCTTCCACAAAGTCTTTGGGAAGATATTTTACATGAAATTAAATGCGATATGGTATCCATGAAAATGGGGCCCGTTGAAGACTTTTCAAACTTTGTAAATGCTGTAATCGATGAAGGGTCTTTTGACAAGCTTTCTTCTTTTATTGATGGAGCCAAAAATGCTGATGATGCTGAAATCATCTATGGAGGTAATTATGATAAATCGATAGGTTACTTTATAGAACCCACCATCATTCTGACTACTAATCCACATTATGTTACCATGGAAGAAGAGCTTTTCGGACCTATTTTAACCATTTATATTTATGAAGAAGACAAGTTTGAAGAGACTATCGAATTGGTAGATAATACATCCATTTATGCGCTTACAGGATCTATTTTCTCTAAAGATAGATTTGTAATTGAGGATGTGATGAAGAAACTTAATCATGCTGCTGGTAATTTCTATATCAATGATAAACCAACCGGTGCTGTGGTCAACCAACAACCATTTGGAGGAGCTAGAGGATCGGGAACCAATGATAAAGCAGGTTCTAAACTAAACCTATTAAGATGGGTGAGTCCACGAACTATTAAAGAATGCTTTGTTCCAGCTGAAAGCTATAAATATCCATTCTTAGAAGAGTAGGTTATAAATTCAATGCCATTAAAAAAACCAGAAGACATATGTCTTCTGGTTTTTTTTAATTTTATTTGGAAATATACTATAATCCTATTCCATAATATACCTGCTGCCCATTTGGATAGATACCTTCAATAAGCAATCCTCCTTTTACATTGGAAATCACATCTCTTATATCTGAAATGCTATTAATTTCTTGTTTATTCATTTGCTTAATAATAAATCCTTTCTTGATTCCCTTTGAGCTTAATATCCCTGAACGAATGGCTGTGATTTGCATTCCATGATTAATATTTAGATCCTTCATTAAATCAGTATCGGGCTTATCAAAAGCAGCGCCTAGCCTTTTCACATAGAAATCATCGCTTTCTGAAACAATCTTAGTATTTCCGTAGACATTACGAAGTGTTAAATTATAATCCTTCTTTCTTCCATTCTCAAATACTGATAATTGAACAATTTCACCAGGACGGTGCTGAGCTATCTTACTCATCAACTCGGCAGCACTATTTACTTCTTGTCCTTCCACCTGCAAGACTACGGCTCCATCTTCTATTCCTGCTTTTCCAGCAGCACCATCCTCCATTACTCTAGCAAGGTAAACACCTTTGATTTGGTCAAGTCCAACTTCCTCTGCTAATTCACTATCCATTTCAGCAATACTCACTCCTAAATATCCTCTTTGGGGTTCTCCAAACTGAATTAAATCACCCACTACTTTTTGTGCCAAATTACTTGGAATAGCAAAAGCATATCCAGTATAAGAACCGGTATTACTTGCAATAGCAGCATTAATCCCTATTAATTTCCCTTCTGTATCTACAAGAGCACCACCGCTATTTCCTTTATTCACAGCAGCATCGGTTTGAATAAAACTTTCAATAGCAGAACTATTTCCACGTCCTAAAATATTTATATTTCTGGCTTTGGCACTAACAATTCCAGCAGTTACTGTTGAGGTTAAATTAAAGGGATTTCCCACTGCCAAAACCCATTCTCCTACTTTTACTTCTTCAGAATTACCAAACTGAAGATAGGGTAAATCATCTTCTTCAATTTTAATCACAGCCAAATCTGAAGACGGATCGGTACCTATTAATGAAGCTTGATAAGACCTTTTGTCATTTAGGATGACTTCAATTTCATGTGCACCTTCCACCACATGATTATTAGTTACAATATATCCATCTTTACTAATAATGACTCCACTTCCTGTAGCCATATACATAGGTTGTTGATAACTATGAGGTTGCTGATGACCAAAGAAATCGTAGAAAAAGTCATAAACACTGCTTTTCTTCAGCATTTTTGTTTTAATATGAACCACCCCATTTACCGTACTTTCTGCTGCATCTACAAAATTAGGAACATTTTTCGGCACAGCATAACTTGCAGGTTCCAGAACTATATTTGATTTGAAATCTTTAGGAGTCTCTGATTTATCGAATGCTAGAAATGCTAAAACACCAATAATCACTCCTAATGTCACGAATAAAAAGCTATTTTTTTGCATAATCTTATGTATTAAATTTAAATCAGACTCTTACAAAAATAATGCATTTATAGCTTATGACAGGTTAAAAGTTGTTAAACCAACTAGGCAAAGAAGACTATCATTAAAAACATTTCTGCGTTAATTAGATGGTACATGATAAAATAAAAATGTCCGATTTCGTACAAGACAGTCACCATGTGAACACTTATTTTTAATAGAAAATAGAGCTTTAAATGTAACATTTTCATTTACAAAGCTTCCTATTTATTGGCATATTAATTGATAATAGGATGCTGCAAAATAGGCGAAAATTGCAATTCATATGAGAAAACCAATATTACTGCTATTACTACTATCAACCATTTTTGTTTTTGGGCAGAAAAGAACCTATCAAACTAATAGATTCGCGGGGGAAGCTCCCAAAATTGACGGATACTTAACGGAAGAAGCTTGGCAATCTGCTAATTGGGCTGGCGACTTTACTCAGTGGATGCCTTCCAATGGAGCTTCACCAAGCCAAGCTACCGAATTCAAGATTATTTACGATGATAATTATCTATATGTGGCGATAAAAGCTTTGGATAGTGTACCTGAGGAAATCGTTAAAAGAATGTCTCGCAGAGATGGATTTCAAGGTGATTTTGTGGAAATCAATATAGATTCCTATCATGATTATTTAACAGCCTATTCTTTTAGCGCCACTGCTGCTGGAGTTAAAGGAGATGAAAAAATCACACAGGATGGTGAGAATTGGGATGATACTTGGGATCCTATTTGGTATTTAAAAACTTCCACTAATGATGAGGGCTGGATAGCTGAATTCAAAATTCCTTTAACTCAATTGCGCTTTTCTTCTGATAGTGTGCAAGTATGGGGCTTAGAAGTAAAAAGAAGGCTTTACAGAAAAGATGAAAGAAGTGTTTGGCAAGCCATACCCAATGAGCAAAGTGGATATGTAAGTAGATTTGGGGAATTACATGGGTTAACCAATTTACAGCCCAAGAGACAAATTGACGTTACACCATATTTGGTGGGTAGTTATGAGCATTATAAAGAAGAAGAAGGTTCTCCTTTTTATGATGGTGACGATTGGAAAGCCAGAGCTGGTATAGATGCTAAAATTGGTTTGACCAATAACCTAACCATGGACCTTACCATCAACCCTGATTTTGGTCAGGTAGAAGCAGATCCATCTGAAGTAAATCTTTCTGCATTTGAATCCTATTTCGAAGAAAAGCGTCCTTTTTTTATTGAAGGAAGAAATATATATCAATATCCCATTGAAGAAGGTGATGGTGATGATTCCTATAATGGTTTATTTTATAGTCGTAGAATAGGGCGAACTCCTCAATATTTTCCAGATTATGACCATGTTAAAATACCAGACAATACCACCATTCTTGGTGCAGCAAAGATCACTGGAAAAACAAGTAAAGGTCTGAGCATTGGAATACTGGAAAGCATAACCAACACCGAAACTGCTGAAGTAATGAACGAAGGCGGAAGCATCGAAAAGATAAATGTGGAACCCATGACCAATTATTTCGCTGGACGCTTGGAACAAGAACTCAATAAAGGAAATACAATCATTGGCGGAATGTTTACTTCAACCAATAGATTTATAAAAGATAATCATTTAAAAGAGCTTCCCAATAGTGCTCAAACTGGTGGATTAAACTTTAAACACAGCTGGAAAGACAAAAAGTACTCTTTCTCCGCTAGATTACTCGGCAGTAGAGTAAGTGGGGATTCAACAGCCATGATGAACATGCAGACCTCTTCGAGAAGATATTATCAAAGACCAGATACCAAGAAAAAAAGACTTGATTCCACAGCAAAATCATTAAGTGGACACGCTGGTAACTTAGGATTTGGAACAAACATCAATAGTGGATGGAATTATTATATGTGGTTAAGCTGGAGTTCTCCTGGTTTAGATTTTAACGATATGGGATATTTGAGAAATACAGATAATATCAACCAAGGTTTTTGGGTAGGATATAGTAGCCCACAACCAAAAGGAATATTCAGAAGAGTTAATGTAAATATGGCTTTTTGGAATGGATGGAACTTTGATGGAGTGCATAAATATTATGGTATTAATACCAATACTAGCTTTAGCTTTACCAATTATTGGTCCTATTCCTTAGGAGGTAATTTTAGTGGTCAATCCAACTCTCCTACTCACCTTAGAGGAGGGCCAATTTTCATACTTCCAAATGGTGTAAACTTTTGGACTAGATTGGGTACAGATAACAGAAAAAAATTGAGTTTTAGTTTCCGCTATTCTCAATATAGCGGAGCATATAATCATAGAACTAGAAATAACTTTTCTGTGGACATGACTTACCGACCTACAGATAGGCTAAAACTATCTTTAGAACCTTGGTACGGAGTCAACCAGAACAGGTTGCAATATGTAAGTACTGAAGAATTTGAAGGGAAAGACGAGTACTTCTTAGCAGAAATCAACCAGAAGACTTTAATGATTGAATTCAGAATAGATTTTAGTTTTACTCCTGATCTAAGCCTTCAATATTATGGTCAACCCTTTGTTTCAAATGGGACTTACGATAATTATAAAAGAGTGACAGATTCTAAAGCTTCAAATTTTTACAATAGATTTGAACCTATATTGAGAGATGAGGATGGTGGAATTGATTTGAATGGAAACCAAGAAGCAGATGTATATTTGGAAGACAGTGATTTCAAATTTATATACTTTCAATCGAATATGGTATTGCGCTGGGAATACATGCCCGGAAGTACGGTATACTTAGTTTGGAGCCAATCCAGAGATGATAGCAATTTTGACCGAGACCAACTCCCCTTTGAGTTTGATGAAGATATGAATCATATGTTTAGGGTTTTCCCGCATGATGTGTTCTTAGTTAAATTGAGTTATAGAATTCCAATATAGCATTATTATGGAATTATTTTTTTGCTCCATATCTTTTTTTATTTTTTTCAAAACACTCATTTACAAAGAGATATCAGAGCACTAAAAAATGGCACAAAGAGTCTGGATTTAAATACAATAATCCTATTCTCTTATTCTTGCGAACATCCTCCAATTAGCAATTCTTGGAAATCCACTCTTGATTTTGCGCCCTATTAATTTTTTGGTTAGGTGTTTTAAAAAGCAGAGTAATGAATAGTATTTCTTTAGGTAACTTATTTTTGCTTAAAAAAAGTTGGAGCTGAGCGAGTATTTTTTGCTTGTCAAACTTTTCTGCTTGTCCTTCAATTAATAAAACCACTTTTTGCCCTAGAACGTCATCCTCTTTATAACCAATCATGATTTCTAGCCCTAGATTTTCTTTGATAAGCTCCTCTAATTCTTCTGTTTGAATCTTTAATCCACCGGAATTTATTACAGCATCGGCCCTTCCTAATAGTATAAATTCCTTTTCATTAATGAGCTCTACTCTATCGTTGGTAACAGTAAAATCTTGAGGAAGTCGCTGTGAATATATTCTCAAGCAACCTCTGCTATCTTGGTCTATCGATATTCCGGGTAGGCAATGGTATGATTGAGAAGTACGAGAATCATTAAGAGGTTTCATGGCGATATGAGTGATGGTTTCAGTCATTCCATAAGTAGCGTGAAAATGAGTTTTAAAGTCTTTTAATTTAGCTATATCCTTATTTGCTAATGCAGCTCCTCCAATAATCACTTCAGATAATAAGTCAAGTTTTTCCGGAACATTTGAGTTTAATACTTTTTGGACTTGAAGTGGAATAGCTGCACAGAAATCATATCCTCTATCTATGTGCATTAGAATATCAACCTTTGGTTCCAAATAATAGAAATCTAATCCTAAAACCAAAGCTCTGACTATCATCATTTTTCCTGCAATAAACTGAGCTGGTAATATTAATAAAGAAGATTGTCCTTCTTTAAGGTTAAGGTAGTCCGCTGTGGCTAAAGCACTCTCTATCATTTGACTTCTAGAGATGGAAATAATTTTGGGTTTACCTGTGGAACCTGAACTAGAAACTAAAAAAAACTCGTTTCTCTCATCCAACCATTCTTCCACGAATTTTAAGATATCCAGTTCCCACTCCTCTAACTTCCTCAATTTTTCTTTTTTAAAATATGATAAAAACTCGGATTTAGAATAAATATCCCCGAACCACTTAATTTCATATGTGCTTTTTTGATTCATACTAGTTCAATAATTCTTTATATCCACAATCACAATCTTGCCTATTTGGCTTCTTAAGCTCTTTCTTTAAATTTTTAAAAGTGCCCATGGGACCATTAGAACTAAAAAGATTCACCAACCAATGTGGAACGGCACCTCCTACATCTATTAATATATCCATCACAACCACAGTACTATTTTCACCTATCTTAGTGATTTTCCACTTTGAATCCATCATTTGTATCCGCACCAATTCGTCAGAAGGAGGAATAAGGTCTGGTTTGGCTACGGAATGAACAGTAATTCTTTTTTGGGTTTCATCTATCATCAATTCCACTTCAGCTACCACATCTCTATCCAATATAGGCCAAGGAGTTTCTGATACGCCATAATAAATCCACCTATATGGGCCAATGCTGTCTAGTACAAATGCATCATGATTAGAATAAATCCAATCTTTCTGATGACCAAAGTCCTTAATTAAACAAAGGACATCCATATAATTTGAGGAAACTTGAGTTCTGGCAATAATACGGTTTAGAGTTTCATGTGCATTTTTAACTTTATACACAGAAATGCCATCCGATTGTTTGACGATTTTCATATTTTCATCTTGTGAAAATACTCGAGGACTTATAACAGATTGAAGGAGAACAAAAAATACAAGGATGCAAGAGTATTTCTTATTTCCCATTCAAAAACAATTTCTTAATAATATTTCTGCTACTGAAGGATTTAAAGTTTTACCTGTCATATTTAATAAGTATTTTGTTTTGATTCTACAAAAGAAAGTCTAAAAATTGTTGATTTTTAGATTCCTAATTAATACGTGTGAATACAAAATAGGTTTTGAGTAATTGGACTATTTAAATTTGTAGTAAATCTTATTTACCATCTTCCATCCACTTTCAAACTTATAGAGTGAAATATAATCGACATAAGTTAGTTTTTCACCTACATAGAATTCAATTTTCACAACAGCAGCAGTACCTGTAACATCAATATCAAGGAACTTAATTGAAATTAAGTTTTCTTTTCGAGGTAATTCACCTGCATCTAATCGTTTCACCGTTTTATCTTTCCACTCACTAATGGAGAGCTTCCACATTTCATCGCCTTTATCAATACCGAGCAGGTTAAATTCTGGATGAATGCCGGCGTCTATTTTTCTGATGTTTCCCTCGTTCTGTAAGCCTTCTACATAAGCGGTTTGAATAATATCTTTAATAGCTTCTTGTTCCTTCTCAACACTTTGAGCAAAAATACCAATACTTAAAAATAGGCAAAAAGCAATAAATAACTTTTTCATAGGTTTAGGTTTTATTTGCGGTAAAAATACAAAACTAATCTGCTAAAAACCAATGAACATAGCCACAATTATTACAAACAAAGTTAGTTGCACTTTTATTGGCCCATTCTAAGTTAAAAAAGGTCATGCCTTTTGTGTTCATTAGTGTTTCTCTAGTCCAGAACAATGTTTCTTTACAAATCACACATTCTAGTTTTAATCCTGTTTTTATAAAATACTCTTTTACTACTTTCTCTTTACTCATGGTTTTTTATTTTTCTGGTTAGTACTTATTAAAAGATATATACCAAACAATATGATATGAAACTTTTTTTCGTTTTCCCCAACCCCAAGGGGAGCGAAAAAAGTACGCTCTAAAATAATTAGTTCTCAGCGTATTAGAAATAAGCTTTTATAATCCTGAAATAGAGACTATTAAACTACGAAATAATTAAACACCTCAAACTCATCATTATTGGTTTTCTGGTTGATATTCTAATATATCACCGGGTTGACAATCTAATACTTCACATATGGTATCTAAGGTTGAAAATCTAATGGCCTTAGCTTTTGCGGTTTTCAATATGGACAAATTGGCCATGGTTATTCCTACTCTTTGTGAAAGTTCGGTGAGGCTCATCTTTCGTTTTGCCAACATCACATCTAAATTTACTATTATGGCCATGATTTTTATATGGTTAGTTCATTTTCTCTTTCTAACTCTACTCCTTTTTGAAAGATATGCGACAAAACCCAAAGGATTAGTGCCACCACCAATACTCCATTGAAGGTTTGATAATCTCCAGAAACACTCACTGTTTCAAAAGTGATATGCTTTAACATATAGAATTTCTGAAAGGCTGCATAAAAGATGGCAAATAACCACATGGCTATTAATGCATAAGAAATTCGTTTTAACAATAATATATTTCCACGGTCGAAATAATCTCCATGATAAACATTGGTAATGAAGGTTTTAAAAGTCATGAAAATATATAGGCCAAGACTTAATGCTACCAACATAAAATACCCAAATACTCTGGTTACTTTACTTGTGGCATCCACAAAGTGTAGCTTTCCATACATTTCCACCAATTCCACATTTACACTTTCTCCATTATAATGCATCAGACCCATCTCATTTAAATCCATTGCTATGGGCATTCCCACGTGAAGTTGGGTTTTGTTTAATAATCCTAAAATAATACCGCCAGCAAAAAAGATGGCAAATAGAGAAGCTGCGGCATATATCCAAAATAAAATATTGGTCATCCAATATATAATTTTCACACTTGTTGGTTTTGCTTTCATATTTCTTAGTTTTAATTTCTATGCAAAGAAAACACATTTATTATCAATAATCAAGTATTATTTATTGTTATTCGATGTATTATATTTGATTTTCGATATTTATATATTTGTGATATTACAAGGTTTTTCTCTTGAACGATAGAGTTAATGGAGTGAAACAAGTATTAAAATAAGATGTAGCAAATCAAAATATTGTATAATAAGGAAGCCACATATTAATTCTTTTATGAAATAGCAGAACCATACATTCCCTAGAATTCACAATGCTGCTGAACCAGAAACTACCGCTCTACACCTAGCTGGCAGCAAGAAGATAAGGTGTTATTATTTAACCGGACGCTTGCATCGGCTATAAATATTGTACAGCGCCGCAGCTTTAGCTCTCAAATATCATTATACTATTAATATAGATGAGAGATTCAAATCAATTTAGGAATCAAGTATAGACCCAAGCAAAGTTTATAAAAACTTCCAAAGGAAGTTTCCATCTGCCTTATCAAAAAGCTGTTTAGCGGAGTAAATGGATTGAAGGATAAAAAAACAATACTGTTTGAGCTCGTTAGTGAGTATTCGTAGAATCTCACTATAAGGAGGAGTTTATTGTTTTTCCGGAAAGCAATTTATGGAGTAAACTTTTTGATGCAGCGGCTATTTTTGTTACCCTTTTTTGAAAAAGGGTATTCATTGAAATTTATATATTGACATCTTAAAGGAAACAAAATGAGATTACTATAATGTATTTTAGTTTGACCTAACAAAACCACTTATGAAATCTTCATAGATAATGCTGAACTATTTACGCCTTAGACTTCACAATGCCGCTGAACCAAAAACTATTTCTTAAGACCTTTCTGTCGGAATGAAGAAAAATTAGGCTCTTCCCAATTTTCATTATCACGATAAAACAACCTTTCACCATCTATCTCAAGAGGAGAAGATATATTATTGGTAAACAACTGGCCTGTTCCTAAACCTTGATAGTTATTAGTTTTCAAAGAATAAGTCCATTGTGCAATGGCATTTAAGCCCACATTGCTTTCCAAGGCAGAGGTAATCCACCAACCAATATTATGGTGTTCTGCTTCATTAATCCATTCTTTCGAGGATTTAAAACCTCCAATTAAGGCTGGCTTTAGAATAATATATTGAGGTTGAATAAACTCAATTAATTCTTTTTTCTGAGCCAGATGATTTACACCAATCAGTTCTTCATCGAGGGCAATGGCTAGAGGAGTCTTTTCACATAAACTCTTCATTTCTTTTAACTGACCTTGCTTTATAGGCTGCTCTATACTGTGAAGCTTGAGTTGAGATAGCAAATGGAGTTTTTTGAGCGCATTGTCTGCTGAGAAAGCTCCATTGGCATCAACTCGTAATTCTAAATCTTTCTCGTTAAACTCTTTTCTAATAGACTTTAAAATCTCCAACTCCTGCTGAAAATCGATGGCTCCAATTTTCAACTTCAAACACCGGAATCCACTATCTAATTTGGTTCTGATTTGGCTTTTCATGGCCTCCTCAGTCCCCATCCATATTAATCCATTAATAGGGATTCCCATTTTTCCTTGTGTGAAATCTGAAGGAAAAAGAATTCGGTCTTGAGATTGAGAAAAATCCTTCAAAGCCATCTCTAATCCAAATCTAATAGAAGGAAAATCCAATAAAGAGCCATGAATATCATTTAAATAACATGAAGTATTACCCTGATTATCAGTGATTATATCATGAAACCCAGAATAGTCATCGGAGCTCAAGCCTTCGAACATATTGATTTCACCCAAACCATAATGATTTGGATTAGCCTCCTCAAAAACTTTCACAAACCAGGTATTTTTAGTTCTTAAAACTCCTCTGGATGTCCCCGCAGGATTTTTAAATATCAATGGATATTTCTCAATTTTCACTTTCATGTGGTAAAGATAATTTAATATCAAAAATTGCTGCTTATAAATCGTTCAAAATATTTAATTTTGACCATCTAAAATATTAGTATGACTAAAGAACAACTCAAACTCTCTCCTATTGTTCATGGACATTGGAGATTAGCCGACTGGAAACTCAGTCCGCAAGAACTCTTAACACTCACCGAGCAATGCATAGAATTAGGCATCACCAGCTTTGACCATGCTGATATCTATGGTAATTATAGTTGTGAAGCCCTTTTTGGTGATGCGCTTAAATTAAAACCAGAATTAAGAGAGAATATACAAATCATCAGTAAATGCGGTATTAAACTGAATTCTGATAAATTCCCCGAAAGAAAACTGAAAGTCTATGATTATTCCTATGACTATATCATGGATTCAGTTCATCAATCACTAAAGAACTTAAATACTAAACATCTCGATTTACTCCTTTTACATCGTCCGGCTCCCTTTTTCCAACCTGAAGAAGCTGCGAAAGCCTTTTCTGAACTTAAAGCACAAGGAAAAGTGAGACAATTTGGAGTAAGTAATTTTAGCATCCTCCAATTCGAAATGTTGCAAAAGTATTGTGATATGGATTTAGTAAGCAATCAAGTTGAAATCTCTCCCTATTGTTTAGAGCATTTTGAGAATGGGAATATGGACTTCTTTGTGAAAGAAAAAATTCAGCCTATGGCATGGTCACCCCTAGCTGGAGGAATGCTATTCAACCCTAGTAATCCCAAAAGCGTTAATGTAAGACAGGCTTTAATACAAGTGGCCATGGAATTGCAAATTGCCTCCATTGATGTGATAGCCTATGCGTGGTTAATGAAGCATCCTGCTCAGGTGATTCCTATAGTAGGTTCAGGAAAGCTGAGAAGAATAAAAACCGCTGTTGAAGCTCAAAGCATAGAAATGAATATGGAACAATGGTATCGTATTTATATTGCTGCTTATGGCGAGGAATTACCATAACAACCATTTTTTTTTGGGCACCTGTGCTTTTAGTCTATCAAGAATCACCTGTGGATAAAAAAGAAAATACAATCAAATACAAACCCTACACAATGATATCTTTGCAGCCAACTGACTGATACAAAACCTTGAATTTTTCTTTAAATAAAAACTGCCACACTTGCCTTCTCATCATATTTCTGATGATAAGTGAGAATTCGTATAACCAAGAGTTATTAAAGAATGGAAGACTAGCAGAAATAAGCTATCAATTTAATGCACCTGAGCATAATAAAGAAAAGACCAGACTTACCCATGCCCTCTCTTATGCTTATTCTAAAGATATTTCCGATATTAAATCGAGTATAACCTATCAGGTCAACTATAAAGTATTAAAAAACCAAGGCAAAGGCTTTGAGACCATTATTAGCTTTAGGCCTCCCATTATTCAAGGTCATACTAAACTATATGACTTTGATTTTAGAAAGGAAATATTACCACTGCTTTCAAGTCTTAAAATTTTCTACTCCAATGGTTCCGAATTAATTTATGTAAAACCAATTTCAGATATCGACACCATTAGTTCTTCCCTCTATTTTCATTTCAAACATCAGCGGTATTCTGACGATTGGGAACTGAGCTTAGAACAAGTTCATTGGAAGTTCCTTTATAATGAAAAAGAGTTTGTACATCGGTGGAGTTTAGTCAACGATTATCAAATGGCTTGTGAGTGGGTTTCAAAAATAGAAAATCTAGAGGAGGCTAATGATGAAACACAGCAGTATATTGAAAAAACCCGTTGGCTACAAGTATTAAAAGAGATGAAGCAATTAGAGTTCTATCAAGAGCTCATTATCACTCACCATAGCGATCCACAAAATTTACAAGAGAAAATAAGTATCCGACAGTTTATTCTCGAAAGGGAACTTGAAGATTTGAAATTAAAACTTCCTCAAGAATTTTCGGACTCCGATTTGGAATCACTTAGTCAGGCATATATTCAAGTGGAAAGAGATTTATTGAGATTTTCATCTGAATCTACCAATTTATATGGCGATTTATATTTTGAGTTTGAAATCAAAAACACAAGTCATTTTTGTAAAAAGGAGATGAAGGAATTGCTTTTTCAATTAAATATTCAAAATGAATGGGAAAATTTTGAATATGGCATTCAAAAAAACAGCTTAGCACTCATCAAAGAATTAATGGCCGATAAAAGAGCCAATGAAGCTTTGTTTCAAATTGACCGCTTTAATTATTTTTATAAAAATGCGGACTACCTTGGTTCTTCCAGCACTTTTAATCATTTTAAAGCCAAGGCTGTTTATGACATCTACCTTTCGTATATACAAGTCTCTAAGCAGGCCATAGAACATCAAAGAATTGATATGGCCATAGGTTACCTCAATAAAGCCAGCGACATTCAAAAACAATATCCCATAGAAATCATCAATGATTTACAAGTCGAAAATGAACTTCAAAAACTGATCAAAAGTGCTCTAGACCGATATCAACATCTTTTAAAAACTGGAAATTTCAAAACTGCCGAACGAGTAAAGGAAGGCATTATAGGTTTAATGAAAAAATTGGGTATTGACCATGAAGAATTATTATTGGAAGATGGCTAGCGGTTCTTTGTTCACAGTTCGGGAGATTCTATACTACTCTTGTTCAGCATCCATATATTAAGAGATCTCATTAAACTTGAGACTTAAAAACAAAAAGTTCTGTGGCATTTCTATCATCTAACATTCTATTCAAAAATCAAAAAGACCAAGAATATGGCTGTTAAATATTCAACACCAAGACCTTACACGCACTAACAAACTACAGCACAATAAATTACACAAAAGCTACTGATATAATTAGATAGCAGATATTTTTGTACTTTTGCACAAATTTTCCAAGATGTTAGATAAATTAGGTGCCTTAAGGACCAGATACGATGAAATAGGTGAACAAATGACCGACCCTGATGTGATATCAGACATGAAGCGTTTTGTTCAGCTCAATAAAGATTATAAAGAATTACAGCCCATTGTTGTGGCTTACGAAGAATATAAAAATATAGTCGAGAATATAGAGTCTTCAAAAGAGATAATAAAAACGGAGTCTGATGAGGATTTTTTGGCCATGGCCAAAGAAGAATTATCTGAACTCAATAGCAGAAAAGAAGAATTAGAAGAAGAAATTAGAGTTCTTCTCATCCCTAAAGATCCAACCGATGAAAAGAATGCCATTCTTGAAATTCGTGCTGGAGCTGGTGGAGATGAAGCTAGTATATTTGCAGGCGATTTATTCCGTATGTATCAGAAATACTGTGATACCAAAGGATGGAAATTCGAGACTGTAGATGTTACGGAAGGTACTGTTGGAGGATTCAAGGAAATCATCATCAATGTGAGTGGGAAAGATGTTTATGGTACCTTAAAATATGAATCAGGAGTACATCGAGTTCAACGAATACCTCAAACCGAAACTCAAGGTCGCGTTCATACTTCTGCTGCTACTGTTGCTATTTTACCAGAGGCTGAAGAGTTTGATATTGATTTGAAAAAAGAAGATATTAAGAGAGACGAGTATTGTTCTTCTGGTCCTGGTGGCCAATCGGTAAATACCACATACTCTGCTATCCGATTAACTCACATCCCTACCGGAATCGTGGTGACTTGTCAGGATCAGAAATCAAAACTGAAAAACCTTGACAAAGCCATGGCCGTGCTTCGTTCTAGAATTTATGAGCGTGAACACCAAAAATATATGGATGAGATTTCTGCTCAACGAAAAACCATGGTAAGTACTGGTGACCGTTCTGCTAAAATTAGAACATATAATTATCCGCAAGGTAGAGTAACGGACCATAGAATTGGCCTTACTTTATATAACTTGAGTAATATTGTTGATGGTGACATTCAAGAAATCATTGACAAATTACAAATGGCTGAAAATGCTGAAAGACTAAAAGAACAAGAAAACTCTTTATAAGCCCTAATCATGAATCGAAAAGAATTATATCAACTCATACTCAAGAAGAAATCATTTTTATGTATTGGTTTGGATACCGATATGAGCCGAATTCCAGAGCATCTGCTCAAAACAGCAGATCCTATTTTCGAATTCAATAAACAAATCATTGATGCTACTCATGATTTAGCAGTGGCCTACAAGCCCAATATTGCTTTCTACGAAGCCATGGGATCTAAAGGTTGGATCAGCTTAGAAAAGACCATTAAATACTTAAATACTTTTGGTGATCAATTATTCACTATTGCTGATGCAAAAAGAGGCGACATTGGAAATACCAGCAAAAAATATGCAGAGGCCTTTTTTGTAGAATTGGGTTTCGATTCTATAACTGTAGCTCCCTATATGGGCGAAGACAGCATCTCCCCCTTCTTGAACTATCCTGACAAGTGGGCCATTGTCTTGGCCTTAACTTCTAATCAGGGTGCTTTTGACTTTCAATTCACAGAATCCGTTTATGAAAAGAACAGACTTTTCGAAGGTGTATTAAAAGCAGTGAGAAAATGGGGAACAGAAGATAATTTGATGTTTGTGGTTGGCGCTACTAAAGCTGAAATGCTGAAGCAAATTAGGGATATTGTTCCGCATCACTTTCTATTAGTGCCTGGGGTTGGCGCACAAGGCGGAAGTTTGCATGAAGTTGCTGAGCATGGATTTAATAGTCATGTAGGCTTATTGGTTAACTCCTCTCGAGGAATTATTTATGCTGGCCATGGAAAAGATTTTGCTAATAAAGCTAGAACAGAAGCCAAGAAATTACAACGTGAAATGGAAGAGATTTTAGCTCGTAAATTATAAGAAAATTCAATTAAGATATTACAGAAAGACCATCAAATAATTGATGGTCTTTCTTCTTTTTAACAACAATATTTTGCTTATTTTGAAACAATTGATACCCCTTACTTTTAGCCTCAAATTTCAAAAGCAATTCAGTCTCGTATTAAGAGATTATCATTCTAACAAATTGACATCAGAAAAATTTAACTTAACATGAATTTAAGTATTTCCCCCACCTATTTATATCCCTTATTTTTCGTATCTTTGCGGCTCTATTTTAATTTATTCTAAATAAGAATAATTATGGCAAAAGATGAACAAAAAATACTTGATGATGTAACGTCGAGTGACTATAAATATGGATTTGTAACAGAGATAGAAACAGAGTTTGCTCCCATAGGATTGAGCGAAGATACTGTCCGTTATATTTCAGCAAAAAAAGATGAACCAGAATGGCTTTTAGCATACCGTTTGAAGGCTTATAAGAAATGGTTAACGATGGAAAACCCAGACTGGGCTCACCTCAAAATTCCAGAAATCGATTTGCAAAAAATTTATTTCTATGCTGCTCCTAAGGAGAAAAAGGAATTAGCAAGCATGGATGAAGTGGATCCTGAATTGGTGGATACCTTCAATAAATTGGGAATTTCATTAGAAGAACAAAAACGTCTTTCTGGTGTAGCTGTAGATGCAGTTATTGATAGTGTTTCCGTAAAAACTACTTTCTCCGAAACCTTAGGGGAATTGGGAATTGTATTTATGTCCTTTAGTGAGGCGGTTCACAAACATCCTGAATTGGTCAGAAAATACGTTGGAAAAGCAGTTCCGCAAGGAGATAATTATTTCTCTACCTTAAACGATGCTGTTTTTAGTGATGGTAGCTTCTGCTATATTCCGAAAGGTGTAAGATGCCCCGTGGAATTGTCTACCTATTTCCGTATCAATGCTCAGAATACTGGGCAGTTTGAACGTACCCTTATTGTGGCTGACGAAGGTTCTTATGTGAGTTATTTGGAAGGTTGTACTGCTCCACAAAGAGACGAAAACCAATTGCATGCTGCTGTGGTAGAGATTATCGCCATGAAAGATGCAGAAGTAAAGTACTCTACCGTACAAAACTGGTATCCAGGCAATAAAGAAGGTAAAGGTGGTATTTATAATTTCGTTACCAAAAGAGGAATTTGTAAAGGCGACCATTCTAAGATTTCATGGACTCAAGTAGAAACTGGTTCAGCCATCACATGGAAATATCCAAGTTGTGTACTTCAGGGTGACAACTCTATTGGTGAGTTTTATTCTGTGGCAGTGACTAATAATTACCAACAAGCCGATACTGGGAGTAAGATGATTCACTTGGGTAAAAATACCAAGAGCACCATTATATCCAAAGGTATTTCTGCTGGAAGAAGTCATAATAGTTATAGAGGATTGGTAAAAGTGGCTAAAAACGCTACAAACAGCAGAAACTTCTCTCAATGTGACTCTCTCCTACTTGGCGATAAATGTGGAGCTCATACCTTTCCATATATCGAAGGACAGAATTCGAGCAGTGTGGTGGAACATGAAGCCACGACTTCTAAAATTTCGGAAGACCAGCTGTTCTACTGCCAACAAAGAGGTATTAGTCAGGATAGCGCTGTTGGACTTATCGTTAATGGTTATGCTAAAGAAGTATTGAATCAGCTTCCTATGGAATTTGCAGTGGAAGCACAGAAATTATTAAGTATTAGTTTAGAAGGTAGTGTAGGTTAAACCCTCCTCAAAAAAATATAGAATTTAAAAACATAAACATCATGTTACTAAATATAAAAGACCTCCATGTCGAGATAAATGGAAAAGAGATTTTAAAGGGAGTTAACCTCGAAATAAACAAAGGCGAAGTTCATGCCATTATGGGTCCGAACGGAACTGGTAAAAGTACTTTAGCAGCTGTAGTAGCTGGGAAAGACGGATATGAAGTTACTCAAGGCGAAATTCTTTTTAATGGCAAAGACATTTCAGATATGGCACCAGAGGTGAGAGCACAAGAAGGTATTTTCTTGGGTTTTCAATATCCTGTGGAAATCCCTGGAGTAAGTATCACCAACTTTATGCGTACTTCTTTAAATGAAATTCGCAAATACCACGGTCAAGAACCCATGGCAGCAGGTGAGTTTTTAAAGAAGATGGCTGAGAAGCAAAAACTTGTGGAGATTCATTCAAAACTTAAAAATCGTTCGGTAAACGAAGGATTCTCTGGTGGAGAAAAAAAGAAAAACGAAATCTTCCAAATGGCTATGCTAGAGCCTCAATTGGCAATTCTAGATGAAACAGATTCTGGATTGGATATTGATGCTTTAAGAATTGTGGCTAATGGCGTGAATAAACTAAAAACTCCTGACAATGCAACAGTAGTTATTACTCACTACCAGAGGCTTTTAGACTATATTGTTCCTGATGTGGTTCACATTCTTTTCGATGGTAAAATCGTGATGAGTGGTGGAAAAGAACTAGCCATGGAATTGGAAGAAAAAGGCTACGAGTGGATTAAGCAAAAAGTTAACGGATAATCTAATTTTATGAGACAGCAAAAAAAGCCTGTGATTTTAGATAAACTAGATACTTGGTTGGCAGAAGCGAACCAGACTTTTAGTCCTGAGATGCAGAAAGTCAGACAAGAAGCTCTAGAGAGCTTTAAGGAGATTGGATTTCCACACCATAAAATGGAGAAATGGAGAGATACTAATTTAACCGAAGCCTTAAGCTTTGATTATGCTCTATGGACCAAAGAATTCAATACTTCTATTAAAGAAGAAGAAATATTTAAATGTGATGTTCACGAACTCGATGCTTTCACTGTAAATTTGTATAGAGGAAGATATGTTTATAAGGACGAGCCCATTTTTGAGATGTCCAATGGTGCCATTGTTGGTTCCATTGCTGCAGCTTTTGAGAAATATCCAGAATTGGTAGCTAAGCATTTCGGGAAATATCATAAAGAAGGCGAAGTGAAAGCTTTCGACCTATTAAACACTGCCCTTTTCTTGGATGGATTGTTTGTTTATGTTCCTAAGAATGTAAAAATAGAACAAGCCATACAATTGATTAATGCAGTAGGTAGAGAGGAAAATGCTTTTGTTCAAAATAGAAATTTAATCATTTTGGAGGATGGTGCTGAATTAACACTAATCCACTGTGACGATTCTTATGACTATAAAAGAAGCTTTACGAATACAGTAAGTGAGTATTATGTAGGTGAGAATGCTCGTTTAGACCATTATAAAATTCAAAACCTGAACGATAATTCTTATATCGTGAACTCCGATTATTTTCATCAAGAAAGATACGCTTTTGTTTCTACCAATAAGATGATGCTGAATGGTGGAATCATCAGAAATGAAGTTTATAATAAGTTGAATGGTGAAGGATGCGAATCAAATATATTAGGTTTATATTTATCTGATAAAAGTCAGCATGTGGACAATCAAGTATTTGTAGACCATGCCTTTCCAAATTGTGTAAGTACAGAATTATTCAAAGGAATAGTAGATGATTATGCACATGCGGTATTTAACGGTCACATACTCGTTAGACCCGATGCACAGCAAACCAATGCATACCAGAATAATAACAACATTATCCTTTCTGATAAGGCTAAGATCAACTCGAAACCCTTCCTCGAAATTTATGCTGATGATGTGAAATGCAGTCATGGTTCCACTATGGGACAGCTTGACGAAACTTCATTATTCTATATCAGACAAAGAGGTATTGGAATTGATAATGCCAGACTTTTATTGATGTATGCTTTTGCTGCTGAAGTCATCAATGCAATTAAAATTGAAACCTTACTCAATCGTATTGACGATATGGTAAAAAAACGCCTCAGAGGCGAATTATCCATTTGCGATCAATGTGTACTACAATGTAGTAGTCCAGAATATAGTTTCGAAATAGACTTGGATAAAATCAACTAATCATGGATATAAATAGTATTCGTTCACAATTTCCGATTCTAAGCCGTGAGGTTCATAAAAAGCCTTTGGTTTATTTAGATAATGGAGCCACCACACAAAAGCCGCAGATGGTTATTGATGCCATTTCAAATTATTATGAAACCATCAATAGTAATGTGCATCGTGGAGTTCATCATTTATCGCAATTGGCAACGGATGCTTTTGAAAAATCAAGGATTACCGTACAGGAATTTATTGGAGCCAATAGCATAAAAGAAGTCATTATTACCAAAGGAACTACCGAAAGCATTAATCTTTTGGCTTATTCTTTTGGGGATGCTTTTATTCATGAAGGCGACGAAATTATTGTTAGTGAGTTAGAGCATCATGCAAATATTGTCCCTTGGCAGCTTTTGTGCCAAAGAAAAAAGGCCGTATTAAAAGTAATACCTGTTAACGAGAAAGGGGACTTGGAGATGGATGTTTTTGAAAGCCTCCTCTCTGAGAAAACCAAATTGGTTTCGGTGGCTCATGTTTCAAATGCATTAGGTACGATTAATCCAATAGCAACTATTATTGAGAAAGCCCATCAAGCAGGTGCTAAAGTTCATATTGATGGGGCGCAAGCAGTGGCCCACACTCCTCTTAATCTTAAAGAATTGGATGTGGACTTTTATAGTTTCTCAGCTCATAAGATGTACGGCCCCATGGGAATCGGCATCTTTTTTGGGAAGGAGGAGCTTCTCGATCAAATGCCACCCTGGCAAAGTGGTGGAGAGATGATTGACAAGGTCACTTTTGAAAAAACTACCTTCAACGAATTGCCATATAAATTTGAACCCGGAACTCCCAATGTAGATGGAATGATAGGCTTAGAATCCTCCATTCATTTTTTGCAATCTTTGGGCATTGAGAATATTAAAAAGGCAGAGGATGAATTATTGGCTTATGGTACTGAGAAATTATCCGCTATTAAGGGTTTAAAGATAATTGGAACTGCAGATAAAAAAGCATCTGTAATTTCATTTCTTTTAGATGATATTCATCCTTTTGATGCTGGAACCATTATCGACCATATGGGTGTAGCTGTTAGAACTGGAAACCATTGTGCCCAACCTATTATGGACAAAATTGGAATTCCAGGAACCATTCGAGCATCTATCTCTATTTATAATACTAAAGAAGACATCAATCGCCTGGTGGAGGCTATTGAAAAAACACAAGAAATGTTTGCATAAAAATACGGAACAATGACTATTAAAGAAAGAGGAATAGAGATTATTGAGGAGTTTGCCATGTTCGACGACTGGATGGATAAATATAATTATCTAATAGAACTGGGTCGTGATTTGGAAATCATTGAGGATTCGCATCGCGATCCACAGCATTTGATTTCTGGTTGCCAAAGCAGAGTATGGCTTTCTGCCGATTATAAAGATGGTTTGATCTATTTTAAAGCCGATAGTGACGCTGTGATTACCAAAGGTATTGTAAATTTATTAATTAGAGCCATGTCGGGTCAAAGTCCAGGAGAAATCATTAACGATCCTCTAGACTTCCTAGCAGAGATAGGATTAAAAGAACACCTCTCTCCTACTAGAGCAAATGGATTAACCAGTATGGTGAAACAGATGAAGCTTTATGCTTTCGCCTTTAAAGCTAAACACGAATCATAAGACTTTGAAACTTTGAAATCGAATTTTGAACATTAAACTTTAAACTTCGAACATTAAACTTTAAACCTTCTACTATGTTTGGATTTGGCAAGAAAAAAGATAAAAACGACAAGAAACAAGAAAAGCAAGAAATGGCAACACCAGAAATCACAGATAAAATGAAAGTGGAAAAGAATGTCATTTCCGCCTTAAAAGAGATTTTCGATCCGGAAATCCCTGTTAATGTATTTGACTTGGGATTAATCTACGAGGTAGATGTACAAGAAGACATGCACGTAAACATTGTAATGACGCTAACGGCACCCAATTGCCCAGTAGCTGAATCGCTACCAAACGAGATTAAAGAGAAGGTAGCAGCCACCGAAGGCGTTAAAGACGCTTCCATAGAACTCACCTTTGAACCACCATGGGATAAAGACCTAATGAGTGATGAAGCCAAATTAGATTTGGGTTTCTTGTAAGACCAAAAACAAATCAAAATTCTCTGACTTAACCTTTCTAAGGTCAATGCCGATAGATATTCAATATGACTTTAAGTCCGAAAGGAATTAAAGGACCAATAGCTTAATTGTCGGGATAAGACTTAGCATTCGTGAAATATACAGGCTCATCAATGAGTATAGTCATGTGTCTATTTGTTTGTTTATCATTTGGAAGTCGAAGTATTTTTCGCAAAAAATGATAATTAATGAGGATGTAAATACGAAACATCCTTCTTTAACACCTAAAGGCGCTCTCACTATTGCAATGATAATAATTATGTATTTTCTAATTTCTGGCCTATTCCTTATAATTGCAATATTCTTATTTTAATAATAAACTTTTTTAAGGATTTTGGTATGTTCAAAGAAACTAATTAAGGTCTATTGATAGCGATTCTGAGATATTTCTCAGTCTTAATAGTATTTTTGAATGCCAAATACATTTCATATTGGATTGAAAAAAGAATCCTCAATCAGGAAATATAAGAAGGTTAAACTTGCATAAATATTCAATATTAAAATTTTGTTTTCTTCCTTCTTATTCAATCATCTTTCCATTAGGTTCGACAAGTAGATTAGTAAAGCCACATTTTATATTTTTACTCTTTTTAATTTTCAAGTATTATACAAACTCCTATTTAAGAGTAATATATGTATATTTACTGCTGATAAAGAAAAATTTATTAAACATCTATAAATATGGATTTCTTCTTAAGAGCCAAGCATTGGCAGATATTTACTCTTCTTATTATAATTCCTGTGAGTTTGCAAATATTTTTATTAGCAATTGATGATTTAGATCTTTTATTAGTCATATCACCTGCTTTTGTAATTCTATATATTGTAATTTTCTTTGGTTGGCTTTGGGCAGTTGGAACAAAACTTCATCATAAATTACCTGCAAAAAGAAGACCTAATTTAATGCTATTTAAAGTCATTCTTCTAGTTCCAATAATATACATACTTGGGATTTCAATATACCTGAGTATGGTTATAATGGGTTCAGTTCCTAGCGACAGTCCATCCTTATTTATAATGAATGATATCATCAGAGAAGTATTTCCACTGCATATGCTCTCCATGTTTTGCCTATTTTATACCTTTTGGAATAATGCCAAAACTATAAAATCAATAGAACTTCAGAGACCTGTTACTTTTAGTGATTTTTCAGAAGAATTTTTCCTTATGTGGTTCTTCCCTATTGGCATATGGGTTATTCAACCTAGAGTTAATAAAATGATGGAATAGAAAGCATTAACAAATCTAAAAAACAAATATGAAATAAGAATTAAAATACTATTTATCTTATCACCTTCTTAGCTAGGAATTAGATATGCTGACAAAAGAATCATTTATTTATTGCTTAGATCTAAAATAATAGCAGCCTCTGAATATGCCGATTTAATAAACACTTCCCTTACAAAAGACAAAAACGAATTAATAAAAGAAATATTTGTTGCTATTCATAATGAAATCAACCATCACTAATTGACGGAGTGACTCTTTGGGAATTACAAAAGATAATAGATTCAAGACCATTGCATAACACATGGATACTTTAAATGAGGGAAATTTTTATTTTTTTTCTATCATTTGCATTTCAAAGTGTTTATTACCCACGTTTTCCAAACATTTCCTCTTTAATTTTTACTATTGGACGCAACTATCCCAGGACTCCGATATAAATTGTAGCAAAGAGCCTCCATTAGGTTATGAGTATGCATTTTCTCCATCCCCCTATATTTAGTAGTGCCTCCTAAGAACCATCTTTTTATTCCTCAGAAAGTGCGTTCAACTTTAAATCTTGTTTTACCTATTAGTTTATTAAATCTCTTCTCCCATTTTGTAAGTGGCTTATCTTTTTTGCCTTTTTCAATATGTGATTTTTCAAACCTCGCTTTTTTTTACAGAGCTTCATTTTTCTTAGATTGGTAGCCTTTGTCTGCTTTTAAAGGGATGTCACTTGGTAAAACTGCTGAATCTAGAACATCTTCTAAATTTGCTATTTCATTTGTACTTACTGTTGTTGTTACAACTCCCAGAACAAGCCCTTCTTCATCTGTAACATCATGTTTCTTATATCCAAAATGAAACTTGCCTCGTTTTTTTTACCACGTACCATCCCTATCTACACTTGATGCATATTTCTTCTTGGTCTTGATTTCTTCATCTGAATGGTCTTCTGTTACTTCTTGGCTTGTTTTTCCTTTTAGTCATAAAGGAGTATCGGTTACACTCGTATCTACAATGGCTCCTTTTTTAATAATTATATGGTGTTTCTCTAATTGTGAATTTATTAGTTTAAACAACTTTTCAAAAGTGCCTTTTTTTTGTTAACTCCGTTCTGAATCTACCAAGAATATTTACTAAAGATAATTTTGGCAATCGCAAAATCAGGCTTGCCATTTGGTAAGGGTTATGTATTTTATCTTAACACAATTCTATATTATTTTATAGGGTTACCCATTTAGTTCACAAATAGTTGTATATGAGTATATTATTTTGTAAATTGTATTCAAATTCAGGAACGATGAGGATACTAAAAAACATTGATAGACAGACGTTTAAAGAAAGATTTACAACAAAAGAAG
>NZ_JABKBZ010000047.1:0-42467 GCF_013166635.1 Lentimicrobium sp. S6
GACCATAGCCAATCATGATATGAAATTCGGGATTAGAGAAGTCAAGGATTATTATAATGAAGATGGTCATAGAGGATTTATGATTAATGGGGAGAAGATTAGTATTCGAGGTGCAGGCTGGGTTGATAATATGACTTTGGACAATACCCATGAATATGATGAGGTTCAGCTTCAATATGTAAAAGATATGAATATGAATACCATTCGCCTCGAAGGTTTTTGGGGTAAAGATGAGCACCTCTATCAACGATGCGATGAATTGGGGATTCTTATCATGGTAGGTTGGAGTTGTCATTGGGAATGGGAAAATTATCTTGGAAAAGTTTGCGATGAGAAATATGGTGGAATATTGTCGGACGAGGATGTGAGTTTGATGGCCGGTGCTTGGAAAGATCAAATTTTATGGTTGAGGAATCACCCTTCTATTATGTCCTGGTTTAGTGGAAGTGATTGTATTCCATTACCGAAATTGGAAAAGCTTTATTTTGAGACTTTTAAAGAATACGATACCAGTAGAGTTTACTTATCATCTGCTAAGGAATGGAAGAGTGGGGAAGTGGAATCAGGTGTGAAAATGCGTGGCCCATATGCCTACGTGCCTCCTGTTTATTGGTATGCAGATACCCTTTATGGTGGCGCTTTCGGCTTTAATACCGAAACAGGCCCTGGAGCTCAAGTCCCTCCAATCGAAAGTATCAGGAAGATGATTCCAGCAAAAGATTTATGGCCCATAAACGAGATGTGGGATTTCCATTGTGGAAGAAATGAATTCAACACCTTAAGTAGATATACAAAAGCCTTAAATGAAAGATATGGCGAAGCAAAATCAGTAGAAGAATATGCTCGAAAGGCCCAATTGCTTAATTATGAGTTGATGCGCCCAATGTTCGAAGCTTTTTCAGTAAATCGTTATGAAGCAACTGGTGTGATTCAGTGGATGCTCAATTCGGCTTGGCCAGAGATGTATTGGCAGTTATACGATTCTTATTTATTACCAAATGCAGCTTATTTTGCCACAAAAAAAGCAGGAGAACCCATTCAGGCCATCTATAATTATGAAGATGAAGGTGTTTATATGGTGAATGATAAACTGGAAGATGAAGCGAATATGGTTTTGGATATCAGAGTTTATAATATTGAATCTAAATTGATATTGCATGAAATTTTAGGAGTTAATATTTATGCCAATTCCGCTCAGAAGCTTTATGACCTGAGTGGCTTAAAGGAAAAAACAGGAACCTATTTTGTAGATCTGAGAGTCTCAAGAGAAGATGAAGATATAGCTCAAAATTTCTACTGGCTCTCCACTCAAGAAGACTTGTTAGACTATGAAGCCAAGGTGCCCAATTGGTATTATCATACGCCCTCTAAGCAATATTCTGATTTCTTATTGCTCAATACTTTACCCTCCTCAAAAATGGAGCAAAGCATGGTGTCTGAAATTCAAGGTAATGAAATGGTTTATAACATTACGCTGAAGAATTTGAATTCCAATATTTCATTTTTTATAGAAATGATGATGAAGGATCAAGAAACTGGGGAGACTATTTTACCCGTTTATTGGGAAGACAATTATGTTTCTCTTCTACCTCATGAGAAAAGGTTTTTAGAAGCACGTATACCATTGAGCTTGGTAGAGGGGAAAAACATAGATTTAATCGCTCTTCCTTATAATTCAGCTAAATAATTAAAAATGAAAGCAAAAAGAAATCTCATATTGGTTTTTGTAGTTCTACTGAGCTTTTTCGTCATCTCCTTTTTAACGAATATACTTGGAGCTTTGAATCCAGCTGTTTCATTGAGTTTCAAACTTAGTGAGACCATGGCTGGCTTTCTTCCTTTTTCTTTCTTTATCGCATATGGAGTGATGTCAATACCTGCAGGTTTTTTAGTGGAAAAGCTTGGTGAGAAAAAGATGATGCTGATTGCATTCATAATGGCTTTTGCTGGCTCTTTCTTGTTTGCCGCTTTGCCGAGTTTTCCTGTTTTTCTTTTGTCTTTATTTACTATTGGTGTAGGAATGGCCATTCTTCAAGTTGTTATTAATCCTTTATTACGAGTGAGTGGTGGTGAAGAGCATTATGCCTTTTTCTCTGTATTGGCCCAATTGATTTTCGGACTGGCTTCTTTCGTGAGTCCATGGGTATACTCTTATTTAGTATTGGGTTTGGCAAATGGAAGCACTTCGCTAATTATTAATTTGATGTCTGGTATAGTGCCCTTCGCTATGTCTTGGGTTTCTATGTACTGGGTATTTGTCTTTTTAGCGTTATTGATGTTTGTTATTATAGCTTTCATTCACTTCCCCTCAGTAGAGTTAAAGCAAGATGAAAAAGTGGGAAGCATGTCTTCTTATTTGGGAATGTTTAAGAATCGGATTGTGATTTTTTATTTCTTCGGCATATTCGCTTATGTGGGAGCAGAGCAAGGTATCTCTTATTGGATGTCTAAGTTTTTGCAAATTTATCATGGTGTAGATCCTGCGCTTGACGGTGCTTCTACCGTGGCTAACTTTTGGGGACTGATGACCATTGGTGGATTAATTGGCTTGGTATTATTAAAACTATTGGATAGTAAAAAGATTTTAATAGGATTTACTTTTCTATCTATCATAAGTTTGGCAATAGCGCTTTTTGCATCAGTAGATATTTCAGTTTTAGCTTTTCAGTCTTGTGGATTCTTCCTCTCGGTGATGTATCCCATCATCATTTCTTTGGCTTTAAATTCTTTCTTGAAAAACCATGGCTCCTTTGCAGGGATTTTAATGACTGCAATTATAGGTGGTGCCATCATTCAATTATTAATAGGCGTATTTAGTGATTTATTTTCACTGAAAATGGGAATGATGTTAGTGTTTTTATGCTTGGGATATATTTTTAGTATTGGAATTTGGGCCAAACCATTGGTGACGAATAAAACCATGAGTTGGAAGGGGTTATTGAGTTCAGAAAAAAAATAATGCATTTTAGAAATAGAAATAATGAATGATATAAATAATATGAATGATAAAGCTGTTATTGGGATTTCTTTAGGAGGTGGTGTGCTTTTAGCAGGAAAAGTAAAAAATGGAAAAGTACTTAAAGGCCTTAGAAAAAAGATAAACAATAAAGATTCTGAGGATAGCATTATCAAGGAAATTGTTTCGGCTGTAAAGGAATTGATAGATGATGAGGTTGTTGGAATTGGTTTTGGAGCACCAAGTTTAGTTGATGTTCAGCAAGGGATAGTTTATAATGTACAGAAAATAAAATCTTGGAAAGAGGTCCATATTAAAGAGATTTTAGAAGATGCCTTTGGCTTGCAAATTTATGTAAATAATGATGCCAATTGCTTTGCTACTGGAGAACTATATTTTGGGAAAGGCCAATCTTGTAAGAATTTGGTGGCCTTGGTTCTTGGAGTTGGAGTTGGTGCTGGAATTGTATTTAACGAGCATTTGTATTCTGGAAGTAATTGTGGTGCTGGTGAATTTGGAAACGTTCCATACCGCCACCACGATTTAGAATACTACCTGAGTGAGGCGTATTTTGAAATAAAATACGGATTAAACCTGGAAACCCTCCTCAAAAGAGCCGCCAAGAAAGATAAAATTGCCCTTGCGGTTTTTGAGCAATATGGCTTTGATTTAGGGAATGCCATCAAAACCATTATGTATACCATCGACCCTGAATTAATTATTTTAGGTGGCCCAATATCTAGAGCTTTCGAATATTTTAAAGAGGCCATGTGGGAGAAGGTCCACACTTTTACTTATCCCCGTAGTGTTCAGAATTTAAGGATAGAAGCCAGCGAAAATGAACATATCGCGGTATTAGGTGCAGCAGCTTTATATTTTGATGCTCGGAATAATGTTTTAAGAAAAGAGTCTTTATAAACAAAACAAATATTATTATGCAAACCAAACAGAACCATTTTAACCTGAGAAGCTTC
This sequence comes from Lentimicrobium sp. S6, assembly GCF_013166635.1. NCBI lineage: Bacteria > Pseudomonadati > Bacteroidota > Bacteroidia > Bacteroidales > Lentimicrobiaceae > Lentimicrobium > Lentimicrobium sp. S6. The sequence goes on from NZ_JABKBZ010000047.1 coordinate 3,931, forward strand.
CCCATTATAACCAAACAAAAGATGGCTGCTTTTCAACATCCACAAAAGTCTGTGGCTTCTCAATATGTGGCACATAAAATTGCTGATGAAATTAGAGAGAAGCGGCTATTGAATCAAAACTGTGTGTTGGGCTTGGCAACAGGTTCTAGTCCGATATTGGTTTATAAAGAACTCATTCGTTTACATAAAGAAGAAGGATTGAGTTTTGATAATGTCATTACCTTCAATCTGGATGAATATTGCAATTTAGTTAAAGATGATGAAAACAGTTATCATTATTTTATGAATCACTATCTTTTTAATCACATTAACATCCCCAAGGAAAATATTCATATTCCAGCAGGGGTTTTAAAAGAGGAGGAGCTTGACCAGTTTTGTCAAGACTATGAATCTTTAATTCAGAATTGTGGTGGGTTAGATATTCAGGTGTTGGGAATTGGAAGAACTGGTCATATTGGGTTTAACGAGCCAGGTTCTGGTTTCGATTCCATCACCAGAAGAGTGGTTTTGGATGAACTTACAATTTCCGATGCCGCCAAAGATTTTGGAGGAGCCGAGTTTGTGCCCAAACAAGCCATAACCATGGGAGTGAAGACCATTCTTTCCGCCAAGAAAATATTCTTAATGGCTTGGGGAGCTAAAAAAGCAGATATCTTGGAAGAGTCTTTTTGTAGGCCATTTAGTCACGATGTTCCAGCTTCTTTTCTGCAAGCTCATCAGAATGTAGAATTGGTTTTGGATAACGATGCCGCCTTTAAAATGCAACAATTGTCAGCGAAAATAGGGTAGAAGAGAGAAGAGAGAAGAGAGAAGAGAGAAGAGAGAAGAGAGAAGAGAGAAGAGAGAAGAGAGAAGAGAGAAGAGAGAAGAGAGAAGAGAGAAGAGAGAAGAGAGAAGAGAGAAGAGAGAAGAGAGAAGTAAGAGGTAGTAATTTCTAAATGAACTTAATAATGCATTCTTCATCCATCATCGGTCATCCGTCACCTGTCATCTATCATCGGTCCTCGGTCCTCGGTCCTCGGTCCTCGGTCCTCGGTCCTCGGTCCTCGGTCCTCTTTTTTCCAACAACATTCCCTATATTTGTAATCCATAATTAAACACAAAATCATGTCTCATTTTAGTCCAGTTGAAAAAGTATATCTTCAGAAATCTGAAAGAACACAAATGCAAAGTCAAATGCCTTATATCACCGTTGATAATTTCCCTGATTTAGGAAAATTTACGGCATTGAGATTTATAGAATGGGTGCAGCAAAACCCAAAAGGTGTTATTAGTCTTCCTACCGGAAAAACTCCAGAACACTTTATTAAATGGACACAGTATATCATCAAAAACTGGGGCAATGATAAAGTAAATGCCATTTGTGAGGAATATGGACTATCAACACAAACAAAACCTGATTTAAGCCAATTGCATTTTGTTCAAATCGACGAGTTTTATCCCATCAACCCAGAGCAACATAATAGTTTTTCTTGGTATGTGAAAGAGTATTATATCAAAGGCTTTGGATTGAATCCCAATTTGGCGCTACTTATTGATGCCAATGAGATTCCTTTGGCTGAAGGTTTGAAGTATGATAAGGTATTTCCTGAGCTAAAGGTCGATTTGACTTTGCGATACAGAGAAGCTAAATCCGACATAGAGCGATTGCAAAAAGAATCCATCATGCTTATAGATGATTGGTGTAGTGGCTATGAAAGAAAGATACAGGAGTTGGGAGGAATTGGTTTTTTCCTTGGAGGCATCGGCCCCGATGGTCATATTGCTTTTAATACGCGTGGTTCCGACCATTTCTCAACTACTCGATTAACAGAAACCAACTTCGAAACTCAAGCTGTGGCGGCTGGAGATTTAGGTGGAATAGAAATTTCAAAAAATAGATTGGTCATCACTATTGGTTTGCAAACTATTTCGTATCAGCCCAATGCGGTGACTATTATTATTGCTGCTGGGGAAGCAAAAGCCCAAGTGGTGAAGAATTCCTTGGAATGTAAAGCATCCAATGAGTTTCCGGCCAGTGCTTTGCATAAAATGAAGAATGCCAGATTTTATATCACTAATAGTGCAGCCAGTAAATTGCAGGATAGCATAGAGAAATACTATAAAGAAGGGGAATGGACTTTCGAGAAAACCGAGAAAGCTATTATCGACCTTTGTGTGAAAAATGATATTTATGCGCATCATATTACTTTGGAAGACTTACAAGCTGATGAATGGTGTACTTTGATTCCTAATTTATCGTTGAATACAGTGCATGAAGTTATTTTATCCATTCAGTCTAAGATTAAGAAGGGAATGGAAACTAGTCAAAACCAAAATTACTATCATACCGGCCCTCATCACGATGATATAATGCTTGGGATTTTTCCCCATATTAGTCATGAGCTTCGAGAGGCTAGCAATAACTTTACTTTTTCTATTCTAACTTCTGGATTTACGGCGGTTACCAATAGTTTTATCATTAACATCCTCCAAGATGCGCTTTCTTTTATGGAGCAAGGATTGATTCAGATGTTGAAATATCCTGATTTTTTCCAGTCAGGATATAAGCTAAAGAGGGATAAAGATATTTACCATTATTTGAATCAGGTGGCTTCAGGGGAGTTGATTCAAAGAAGGAGGGGGCTTTGTCATCGTTTGATACGTGATATGGTTGAAATTTATCAGCTTAGCAGCGTGAAGGAATTGACCTTGCGAATTAAATTCATCATAGAATTATTGAGTAATAGCTACGATGGTGAAAAAAATCCCAGCGATATCCAAAAGCTAAAAGGAAGAATTAGAGAGTTTGAGGAGGAATTAGTTTGGGCTCATTTTGGGGTTCAGGTCAAAAATGTAAAACATTTACGATTGGGCTTTTATACTGGAGATATTTTTACAGAGCAACCAGAGTCCAAACGCGATGTATTGCCTATTTTAGAGGAATTCAAAAGAACAAAACCAACGGTAATCAGTTTGGCTTTAGATCCAGAAGGCTCAGGGCCAGATACCCATTATAAGGTATTGCAAGCGGTAGCCGAGGCGGTTCGTCTTTGGTCAAAAGAAGAGGATGTTTCCGAATTGAAAATTGTGGGATATAGAAATGTATGGTATCGTTTCCATCCTTCAGAATCAGAAGTTTTGGTCCCGGTTTCGTTAAACTCACTCTCTTCAGTTGAGAATGCTTTTAGTCATTGCTATTTGAGTCAGGTGGAAGCGAGTTTTCCGAGTTATATGTTAGACGGGAAATTTAGTCAGCTGGCCCAGCAAATTTGGATAGAGCAACTCAAACAAATACAATTGGTTTTAGGTAAAAATTACTTTTACGAAAACGAGCATCCACGCTTAAGAGGATGTCATGGAATGCTCTATTATAAAGAGATGGATGTGAAAACCTTCCTCACCAAAGCTAGAAGTTTAGAGAAATCTATGGAAGGGAGTTTGTAGGTTGATAGGCGATACTCTATAAAGGACAAGCGGAATGACTATTTGATTCGTTTAATCAATTGGTTTGTAGTGAAATGTAAATAGGTGAGTATTTTCTCATAATATGCTTTTCCTTATTTGATAACCTTTTTGTTTTCTTAGTGAAGTTTGGTGGAATAGCTTTTTCACAGGTGGTTTCAAAGTGTTTCACAAGAGTCTTATGGAATAATAGTATGCTTGATTCTTTCAGATATTTAGATTGTCATTTTCTGAAATTCCCTCATCTTTGTAAAAAAAATCCATGGACGAGAAGTACAAATGCTCAGATTGTAATTGGGAAGGCAAAGAGTCAGAACTTGAGTACGATGAAACTGAGACCTGCTTCGGAACTGATCAAATTGAAATGTGTCCACAGTGTGGGTCTTATGAGGTGAAGCGCATTGTCACTAAATAGTGTAATAGTTTAGCTTGAACTTTGTAATTATGTGTTCTCTTGGAAAGTTAATTTCTATTAAGAAGTACTGTCAAAAAAAATGTGCTATTTTAAATTTATTCAAAATGAAACTCAATTTTTTACTATATCTACTGTTTGTCGTTGGTCCTCTGATTGCTCAAGTGAAACAAAATAGTCCGAAGGAGAGTAAGGTAGAGGATGGAAGAGTTTGGACAGAATTGTTTTCTGATTCTATTTCGGTTCAGCAACCTTTGTTTTTTGTAAAATACAATAGTTTAATCTTGACTTTCAACAGGAATGAGTTAAAGAGAACTATAGAAGAAAAGGTTTCTAGCGGTGAGCCACTAGTAAAAAATATGAAGGTTTTAGATTTGACAAATATAGAAGATACAATCCCCCCTAAACAGGTTGGCTTAAAAGATGTGTTACATAGATTAGCTGAAAATTCAAATTCAGATACAATGGAGCTTGATAATGTATTAGTTCCTTTTTTCTTACTAAAGAATAATAGTTTTTATGCAGAGTATAAAGGTGAGTTTGTTGACAAAGTTCTTATTGAAGATTATGAGACAAGTTTTTCTGGTGGTGTGAAATACTATTTTTTAAATGATCAAATCGATACCTTGACAATAATAAATTTACATATTGGATGAGATAGTTATGTTCAGTTCATGGTAGAGAATATGTGTTAAATGCAAACCTGCTCATTGTTATTTATTTTTCTATTAGCGATTAATTCTTGACCGTTATTTAGCCTTGTCTCAAAAAGTAGGTCTGTTATAATTAATTATAGTTCACTGTAAGTTGTTAACTATTAACTAAAATAGGCATCTCTCGTATTGAAATTTAGCGGATTCTTTCTAATTTAGCTCACAGAAAATAATACTTAAAACAGCATAAAATGATAGTTCAGCAATTAGTGAATCCCTCTAGTATTGTGGTCATTGGAGGTTCTAATGATATCCATAAGCCAGGTGGAAAAATCCTTAAAAATTTGGTAGATGGTAATTACCAGGGCAATTTATATGTTTCAAATCCCAAAGAAGATGAAATACAAGGTATAAAATCTTATCGTGATTTAAAAGAATTGCCTAATGTAGATTTGGCTATTATTGCCATTGCAGCAAAATATAGTTTACCTACTATTGAGTTCCTTACTGAGAATAAAAACACCAAAGCATTTATTATCATATCTGCAGGTTTTAGTGAGGAAAGCGAAGAAGGGGCTATTCTAGAGCAGAAAATTGTTGATCAAATCAATAAGCATGGTGGTTCTTTAATTGGACCTAATTGTACGGGTATTTTAACCACTCAACACCACAGCATTTTTACAGAGCCTATTCCTAAATTAGATCCTCAAGGATGTGATTTTATTTCTGGTTCTGGTGCTACTGCTTGTTTTATTATGGAAGCTGGTATAGATAAAGGATTAAGCTTTTCTTCGGTTTATGCTGTTGGAAACTCTGCTCAAATAGGAGTAGAGGAGGTCTTGGAATATTTAGATGAGACCTTTGATTCGGAAACCAGTAGCAAGGTAAAGCTTCTTTATATTGAGAATGTCGACAAGCCAGATAAGTTATTAAAGCATGCCAAGTCATTAATCGAAAAAGGATGTAAGATTGCGGCTGTAAAAGCGGGTTCTAGTGATGCAGGTAGCCGTGCGGCTTCTTCTCATACCGGCGCTTTAGCTAGTCCTGATTTTGCTGTTGATGCTTTATTTAAGAAAGCTGGAATTGTTCGTTGCTACGGTAGAGAAGAATTGATTACTGTTGCTTCTGTGTTTATGCATCCAGAATTGCAAGGAAAGAATATCGCTATCATTACCCATGCTGGTGGTCCAGCAGTGATGTTGACAGATGCTTTGTCAAAAGGTGGATTGGAAGTTCCTCATATCGAAGGCGAAGCTGCTGAAGAATTGAAAGGTCTTTTATATCCAGGCTCCTCTGTTGCCAACCCTATCGATTTCTTAGCCACTGGAACCGCAGAGCAATTGGGCCATATTATCGATTATGTCGATCAGAAATTTGATGATATCGATGGTATGGTGGTCATTTTTGGTACTCCAGGTTTGGCTCCGATATTCGATGTTTATGAGCTTTTGGATGAAAAGATGAAAACAGCTAAAAAGCCTATTTTTCCTGTTTTACCATCAACCTATACTGCTCATGAGGAAGTGAAAAGTTTCGTAGCAAAAGGAAGAATTAATTTCCCTGATGAAGTTTTATTCGGAAATGCCTTAACTAAGGTTTTTGCAACAGAAAAGCCTATCGCCAAGCGCAAGAAAAGCAATTTTGAAATTGACAAAGCCTATATTAGAGCGATTATCGATAGTAATGAAAATGGATATTTATTACCTAGTGCTGTCCGTTCTTTATTAGATGGAGCAGGTATTCCTCGTGCTAAAGAAGCCACCGTTTATTCTAAGGAGGGTGCGGTAGAATCTGCCGCCAAAATAGGTTATCCTATGGTGATGAAGGTAGTTGGTCCTGTTCATAAATCAGATGTAGGTGGAGTAGTTTTAAATGTGAAGTCTGATGAGCAATTGGTTAAGGAGTTTAACCGCATGATGAAGATTCCAGAAACAAAAGGAATCCTATTACAGCCCATGTTAAGCGGTACAGAATTATTTGTGGGTGCCAATTATGAAGATAAATTTGGTCACATGATTTTATGTGGCCTTGGAGGAATCTTCATTGAGGTTTTAAAAGATGTGAAACAAGGCTTATGTCCTATTTGCCCTAATGAAGCCTTAGGAATGATTAGGGGGCTGAAGAGCTATAAGATTATTGAGGGTGTTAGAGGACAAAAAGGAATTGATGAAAAAATCTTTGCGGATATCTTGGTACGTCTTTCTGCATTATTAGAAGTGGCTCCAGAAATCAAAGAATTGGATCTAAATCCACTTTTAGCTACAGGAAAGAAAATCATTGCTGTGGATGCTAGAATTAGAATAGAGAAATAGAATTTCTTAAACGATAATATGACCTCATCTATATACTTAGGTGAGGTTTTTTTATGATAATTAGGCGGGATAATAAAAACCTTAATGAAGAATAAGACTATAAAAAACGCCAACTAAACAGCTGGCGTTTCAAATAAATATATTTTAAATCTCCTTATTTCAAATGTTCCAAATAGAACTTGGTCATTTTCTTGTAAAGATGTATTGTGGTATTTTTTCCTGTATATATTCCATGGTTGCTGTTTGGATACAACATCAATTCGAATTCTTTATCGGCAGCTACCAAAGCCGTAATTAAATCGTAAGCATTATGAGGATGAACATTATCATCGGCCATACCGTGAATCAGCATATAGTTTCCTTTTAGTTTTTCTACGTGATTGATAGGAGAGTTGTCGTCGTAACCAGCTGCATTGGTTTGAGGAGTTCTCATATAACGCTCGGTGTAAATATTATCATAATATCTCCAGTTGGTAACTGGTGCTACTGCAATTCCTGTATTGAAATGCTCAGCTCCTTTGGTCATACATAAGGTACTCATATAACCACCATAACTCCAACCAAAAATCCCGATTTTGTCTTTGGCCACGTAAGGAAGTGACTCGAAATACTGAGCTGCTTCTATCTGATCTATAGTTTCGTATTTCCCTAATTCTTGATAAGTTACCTTTTTAAAAGCCTCCCCTTTAAATCCAGTTCCTCTATTGTCTACACTTACTACTATAATGCCTTGTTGCGCAAAATATTGATACCAAGCATCGCGATATCCCCAAGAGTTTTTCACCGTTTGAGAACCAGGACCACCATAAATAGTGAATAAAACAGGATATTGTTTTGATTCATCAAAATTAGGAGGAAGGATTTGCCAAGTGCTTAATTTTACATCTTCGCTAGTGGTGATATCATAAAAAGTCTTTTTTTGATAATTATATTCTGCAATTCTGTCTTTTAATGCTTGATTGTCCTGCAATACTTTAATGGTTTCTCCTTTGATAGACTTTAAAGAATAAACTGGAGGAGTGTTGGCATCGCTCCATGTAGCATTATAATATTTATAGTTGGCAGAGAAGGTTACACTGTTCCATCCTTCTTTTACTTCAATTGGATTTTCTTTTCCTTTTAAGTTCACGCCAAATACTTCACGATTATAGGGCGCAGATTTTGCAGCTTGATAATAAACTACTTTTTCTTTACTGTCGTATCCAATAATATGGTCTACATCCCAATTTCCAGATGTCAATTGTTTTTGAAGTTTACCTTCCATGTTATAATAATAAACATGGTTGAAACCATCTAATTCAGATGTTAAAATAAAACCTGCATTTTCACCTTTTTTATTGGCTAAAATGTGAAAGTTATCAGTGATTTCAATATAGTATTCATTGGTTTCATTATAGATTTCAGTATGTTCACCTGTAGTAGGATTTGTTAATAGGAACTTCAAGTTATTCTGAAGACGGTTCATCCAAAAGATAACCAATTTATCACTTTCATGGGTCCACTTCATACGAGGAATATAAATATCGGTTTCTTCACCAATATTCATGGTTTTGGTTTCACCAGTCGATAATTGATAAGTATGAATACTCACCACACTATTGTCCTCGCCAGCTTTAGGATATTTATACTTTTCATGTTTTGGGTATAATTCTCCATAATAAGTCATCCAAAATTCTTTTACTTTGGACTCATCAAATTTATAATAGGCGATATAATCTCCATTTGGCGACCAGAAAAAAGCTTTGGTAAAAGCAAATTCTTCTTCATAAACCCAATCGGTAGTACCATTAATAATAGATTCAAATTTACCATCGGTGGTGATTTGTTTCTCGCTCATATCGGCAAGATTCACAATGAAAAGATTGTTTTCACGAACAAAGGCTATTTTTGTAGCGTCAGGAGAGAAGCTAGCCAATCTTTGTTTCCCATTGTCGCTTAATAAGGTCAAACTCTTGTCTTCTATGGAATAGATATAGAAATTGGATTTGCTAGAATGACGATAAATGGCTTCTGTTTCCGTTGAAAGTAAAACTAAATCTTCCTTGGGGCTAAATTCATAACTATCATATTTCAGCGTTACACTATCATTGATGATTAGTGTTTTATTCTCAATGATCATTCTGGTTTTCTCACCGGTAGCATAGCTATACTCTTCAATTCCTTCTTTACTGATTTTACAATAATGTTCCCCATCGTTCATAGCTTGTATTCCTCTAACAGAGCGAGGATAGAATTGATATTCTTTAAAAATCTTTTCTAAGCTAAGTTCTTTGGCTTTTGGAGCCTCTGTTCTAACCAGTGTTTGTGCACTTAAGCTGCCTGATAATAATAAGGCGAGACATATTTGAAGGATGTTCTTCATGATTTATTATGTTTGATTTTAAGCGTCAAAGGTAAAAATTTTGTCATTCCAATGATAGCTTAGCTTCAAATCTCTTTGTTATTTTGTCTTTTTCTAAAGAGTTAGTTTTTGTCCGTATTCGGACATCTGTTATTATTAAAATATTTTCTATTTTTGGCATCCCATTATTCCATATTTCTAAATTGGCACAGTTTTTTATTACATCAATTCAAAAACAATATGAAAAAAACAATTCTACTCTTTAGTATTTTATTTGTGAGTCTTCTCTCATTTGCTCAAAGCTCCAATTTGATCATCTTCTCAGAAAATGGAGAAAGGTTTTCAGTGGTATTGAATGGGATTTTACAGAATGGACAGCCAGAAACCAATGTGATGGTTCAGGGATTAATCGCACCCACTTATCAAGCGAAAATCATTTTTGAGAATGCTCAAATTCCAGAGTTAACAAAAACCATTTATTTGAATGAGCCTAATGTTCAGGTCACTTTAAAATTGAAGACCAATAAAAAAGGAAATTATGTATTGAGAATGTTCAATACGGTTCCTTTAGCTCAAGCCCCTCCTCGTCCTCCTCAACAACAAGTGGTGATGTTTACCACAACTCCAGCTGTAGCAACTTCTGTTACACATACCACTACAACTACTTCAGTTCATGGTGATGGCCATCCAACAGGCGAAAACGTTAATATGAATGTGAACATGGGCGGAGTGAGTATGAATGTGAACGTGAATGCAACGGAAACCGGTTCTTCTACCTTTACCGAAACTTATACGACTTCTACCACCACCACCACTACAAATGGTGGAATGCATAGTGAGCCAACAAGTAATTATGTATTGCCGGGTTATAGTGGCCCTTATGGATGTCCTTATCCCATGTCTCAACACGATTTTGAAAATGCCAAGAGAAGTATTTCGTCAAAAGATTTTAGCGATAGCAAGTTAAAGCTAGCTCAGCAAATTATTGATAGCAATTGTTTATTGAGTTCACAAGTAAGACAGATGATGGAGCTTTTTGACTTTGAGGACGATAAGTTAACATTAGCGAAATATGCTTTCGGTTATACATTAGATTATGGTAATTATTATCAAGTAAATGATGCTTTTGAATATGAATCTTCTATTGATGAATTAGATGATTATATGAGGTCATTTAGGCGATAAATTTGTAATATTGCCCATTACAAGAAAGGCGATTGCTTTGTCTTGTAGTGGGTTTTTTATGTCAAAAAAAAATAGCATCTCATGAGAAAAAGATTCTTTCTAATATTGGTCACTTTCATTGCTTTTCAATTGATGGCTCAAGATAAGAGCTACAATTGGGAAAATCCAAATTTTATTTCTGAAAATAAAGAAGATTCAAGAGCTAGCTTTTTTAGTTATGAAACTAAAGTTCAAGCATTAGAGTTCAGTGATGAAGCTTCTCCTAACTATTTGTCACTAAATGGAGATTGGAAGTTCAATTGGAGCGAAAATCCAAGTGAAAGGCCAAAGAACTTTTTTGAGGAGGCTTATGATAAAAGGGAGTGGAAAACCATTCCTGTTCCTTCTAATTGGGAGCTTCAAGGCTATGATATTCCTATCTATGTAAATCATAATTACGAGTGGACGAGAAATCCAGTTCCACCCATAGTGCCCAAAAAATACAATCCAGTAGGCTCTTATTATCGGGAGTTTGATTTGCCAGAAAATTGGGCTCAGAAAAATGTGTTTGTCCATTTTGGCGCAGTAAAATCTGCATTCTATCTTTATGTGAATGGGCAAAAAGTAGGCTATAGCCAAGGTAGTAAATTGCCTGCTGAATTTGATATCACCAAATATTTAAAACCTGGAAAGAATAGTATTGCAGCTGAAGTCTATCGTTGGTCGGATGGGTCCTATTTAGAATGTCAAGATTTTTGGAGAATCAGTGGTATTGAGCGTGATGTGTATTTGATGGCACGTACGCAGTTATATTTTAGAGATTTTGAGATTCGCCCCAGTTTAAATGATGATTTTACCGAAGGAACTCTACATGTAAAAATTGATTTAGAAAATAGGAGTGAGCTTAATTTCAATGAATCCACAGTAGTATTAAGGCTGATCAGAAATGGCAAACAAGTAAAGAAATCATTTATGGGTGCTAAGAGATTTGCTGCTGGAGAGAAAAAGCAGTTGGACAAAGAGTTTAAAATTCCTTATCCTGATTTATGGTCGGCAGAAAAACCTAATTTGTATGAGGTGGTTTTAGAGCTCAGATATGGAAGTAAAACCCAAGAGGTGGTGAGCACACATATTGGGTTTAGAGAAGTAGAGATAAAGGATAGTCAATTGCTAGTCAATGGAAAAGCTGTTTTACTTAAAGGAGTAAATCGACATGAGCATGATCAAATTACGGGACATGTAGTGAGTAAAGAAACCATGTTGAAAGACATTCAACTGATGAAACAATTCAATATCAATGCAGTAAGAACCTCTCATTATCCCAATGACCCATATTGGTATGAACTCTGCGATAAATATGGTATTTATGTAGTTGATGAAGCCAATATCGAAAGTCATGGTATGGGATATAATTTGGATAGGACTTTAGGAAATAATCCGGAATGGGAATTGGCACATTTAGATAGAATTGAAAGAATGATGAAGCGTGATAAGAACCATCCATCTATCATTATTTGGTCCATGGGAAATGAAGCGGGATTTGGAGTGAATTTCAAAAAAGCGTCTGACTTGATGCATAAAATAGACCCTTATCGTCCTGTGCATTATGAGAGAGCAGGAGAGGATTCTGCTACTGATATTGTTTGTCCCATGTATCCTTCCATCAATCATTTACAAGAATATGTGAGTCGCGATCATTATCGTCCATTAATTATGTGTGAATATGCACATGCCATGGGAAATTCAACGGGTAACTTTCAAGAATATTGGGATGTGATTGAAGCCGAAGCACATTTGCAAGGCGGTTTTATTTGGGATTGGATAGATCAAGGATTATTGGAAACAGATGAAAATGGAAATGAATTTTGGGCTTATGGTGGTGATTATGGAACCGATACCATTCAAAGTGATAATAATTTCTTGGCCAATGGATTAATTGGTTCTGATAGAGAAGTGCATCCTGGAATTTGGCAAGTGAAGAAGACCTATCAATATTTGAAGTTTAAAAAAACAGGGAATTCTGTAGAGATTTTCAATCACTATAATTATAGAAACCTGAATGAGTTTGTTTTTGAATGGGAGATATTACAAGACGGTAAAAAGATAATGGGAGGGCAGCTGAATAATTTTGCTGGAGCTCCTGGTGATTCTGTGATTTTTAAGATTCCTCAAAGCGAGAGTTTAAACGAGCAGAATGTGGAATATATTCTTGGTTTATCGGTTCATGAAAAAGATTCTACAGATATAGTTCCAGCAGGACATGAAGTCGCTTGGGCGCAGTTTGACTTGCCTTCCATGAGGGGATTTTCTTATTCTAAATTAAAGAAATTCCCTGAAGTACTGATTGATGATGCCAAATCAGATCTGAAATTTCACAATGAAGATTTTCAGATGATTTTTAATAAGAAATCGGGATATTTAACTGCTCTAAATTATAATGGAGAAGAAATGCTCTACGATAAAAAAGGCCCACAAGCTTCTTTTTGGAGAGGAATGACAGATAATGATTTTGGAAATGGAATGCAGAAGCGTGCTGCTTACTGGAAGAATGTTCATGAGAAAATGACTTTGAAAAGCATGAAACATGAGGTGATTTCTAAAAGAGAAATCAAACTGACCTGTACTTATCAATTAGTGGATAATGCTGGACAATTAATATTGCAGTATGTGATTTTAGGAGATGGCGAACTATATGTTCAGCAAACTCTAGATTTGGATGAGAAAAAAGAGTTGGCTGAGTTGCCACGCTTAGGAATGACCATGTATTTAAAACCAGAGTATAATCAAATGGATTGGTATGGTCGTGGCCCGCAGGAGAATTATTGGGATAGAAAGTCAGGCTATAAACTAGGCATTTATCATTCCACCACCGAGGAACAATATACTCCTTATATCCGTCCACAAGAGAATTCGAATCTTACTGATGTACGTTGGGCTGCTTTAAGAAATAAGGAACATAGAGGAGTCTTAATAGGGGGATTCCCGAGTATAGAATTTAGTGCCCAGAATTATATTTTAGAAGATTTTGACCAAGCTGATAAGAAGGTAAACAAGCATATATCTGATATTAGCCCAAGAGACTTCATCAGTGTTGATATGGATTTTGCACAGTCAGGTATGGCCGGTGACGATAGCTGGTGGAGTAGGGCACATCCTCAGTATACTTTATATCCTGGTGATTATTGTTATGCTTATCGTATTTGTCCATTGAGCGAGAAAGATGATTTGGGAGCTGCTTATAAAATTCGACCATTGATAAAATCACAGTTTTGTGAGAAGCCTAGTGATGAGTCATTTCTAGAAAAGATAAAGGTAGAACATCAAGCAAAAGGTAAAGCCGTTACTAGTGAAGCTAGTTATTCAGGTTGGTTCTCAGCAGGAGGATGGCCAGCATTAACAGATGGCTATATCGGAACTCAAAATTATGGCGACGACCATTGGATGGGATTTTATGATCAGGATGCAGAATTTATCCTGGATTTGGAGAATATCAAACTCATTGAACGCGTTCAACTCAATTTCCTCAAACAACTATCAGGGCATTATTATTTACCCTCCTCCGTTGACGTTTTCTTAAGTAAAGACGGAGAATCATGGGAAAAGATAAATGGAGAAATGATAGAGGATGCCAATAAGAATCTTGAGGTCTGCACTTATTCCACAGAATCATTCGATAGAAAAGCTCGATATGTGAAAGTGAGTATTAAAAAGCAAGAAACGACTAAAAAGGAAAGTGGAAATGCTTTTATGGTGGATGAGATTATGGTGAATTAAAAAAAAATACCACAGAGGCAGAGGCACTGCGACACAGAGGATGTTGTGAATAAAAGATGCCGCAGAGCATACTGTCGGTTCACTTAGGTTCAAGATTCCTTGTTGGCCTTCAGATTAATCAATTACCTTTTAATTCTTATGCGCTCTTGGCGAATTTTCTTTGCGTTTTCTTTGCGTGAAATTTTTTGAAGTTTGAAGTCAGAAGTTTCCTTATTCAATGTTTGGTGATTTCAATACTTTGCCACTCTGGATATGCAGAGATTCTTAGTAGCCTATAAATTCAATTATGGATATGCTTCTCTTAGTCTTTGCCTACTCTGAGCATAGTCGAAGGAAGTCTGTGTGACAATCAAATTTTCGGTAATCCTCGTAAACACTATCCAATAAACTTTTCAGACCTTTGCCATTAAATTAAGATTTAATGAAAAAAGCCGATTTTATATTATTGGCAGCGGTTGCGCTGTTTTTTCTTCCCTTTTTCACCTGTCAGTTTGTATTTGATTCTTATATCAACTTCAATGCAGAACATGGCATGATCATGAGCTTTATTAAGTTCGGATTATTGGCTACTTTAGGCGAAGTCATTGGTTTAAGAATCAGAACAGGAAGCTATTATCAAAAAGGTTTTGGTTTAATTCCTCGCGCTATTGTTTGGGGCTTTTTAGGATTAACCATAAAAATGGCTTTTGTGATTTTTGCTGTGGGAACTCCTGCTTTCTTGGCTTATTTAGGCATGAAAGATGCACCCATATTAATGAAAGAAGCCTTTTCCTTCGATAAACTTTTAGTGGCTTTTAGTATTAGTGCTGCCATGAATTTAATATATGCTCCAGTGATGATGACTTTGCATAAAATTACAGATATGCATATTATTCAAAATGGAGGAAGCATAGCAGGATTATTTAAACCTATAAAATTCAAAGAACATTTTGTAAATTTGGACTGGACAGTTCAGTGGGGTTTTGTCTTTAAAAAGACCATTCCTTTTTTCTGGATTCCGGCGCATACCATTACTTTTATGTTGCCTCCAGATTTTCAAGTACTCTTTGCAGCGTTATTAGGAATTGCCTTAGGAATGATTTTGGCTGTGGCTGGGATGAAGAAGAAATAAGAGAGTTAACAGTTAATAACTAACAGTTAATAGTTAACAGTGTTTGCAACAGAGTTAGTTAAGGAAAGTAGAAAGCTTTTATTTACAATAAGAAATAGTTCTTTTAATAATGAATCAATTAAAAATGATCAAATAATGGGTATGAAGGCTATGGTTTGGCTTACTATTCACTGTTAACTGTTCACTTTTAACTAAAATAAAATTATGAAAAATACACCAATCAATTACGACATCGTTAGCCAGAAGGTTAAAGAAAGTGGAGTGGCACAAGTGGGAAGTGCTTCCATCAGAGAAATCAAAAAGCTTGTTGACAATATTGAAAAGGCAACTGGGGATAAATTCATCAGAATGGAGATGGGGATTCCTGGAATTCCAGCTTCTCAATATGGAGTGAAAGCCCAAATAAAAGCCTTAGAGGATGGTGTAGCAGCAATATATCCTGATATTCAGGGAATACCTCCTTTGAAGAATGAAATCAGTCGTTTTGTAAAGAACTTTTTAGATGTGGATGTGGCTCCAGAAGGTTGTATTCCTACAGTAGGAAGTATGCAAGGTGGATTCGCTGCTTTTATGATGCTTTCTCGTATTCATAAGAAAAAAGACACCACTTTGTTTATCGATCCAGGTTTTCCTGTTCACAAAATGCAGCATAAAGTATTGGGTTTGAAATTCGATACTTTTGATGTTTATAATTATAGAGGCGAAAAGCTAAGAGAAAAATTAGAAGAGTATTTCTCAAAAGGAAATATCCATTCAGTTATTTACAGTAACCCTAATAATCCAAGTTGGATATGTTTTACCGAAACAGAATTACAGATTATCGGTGAATTAGCTACTAAGTATGATGTGGTGATTATGGAAGATTTAGCTTACTTCGCTATGGATTTCCGTAAAGATTATAGTGTGTTGGGAGAAGCTCCTTTCCAGCCTTCTGTAGCTAAGTATACTGATAATTATATGTTGTTCATATCCAGTTCTAAGAGCTTTAGCTATGCTGGAGAAAGAATTGGAATGATGGTGATTTCTGATGGGCTTTATCAACGAAAGTATGAAGATTTACTGCGCTTTTATCCTAATGCTGGATTTGGTTACTCTATGATATTTGGTACCATGTATCCTTTGAGTTCTGGGACTTCTCATTCTACTCAGTATGGCCTTCATGGCATATTGAAAGCGGTTAATGATGGTGATTATAATTTCCGTGATGAGGTGATGATTTACGGAGAAAAAGCCAAAGTAATGAAGAAGCTTTTCTTAGAGAATGGTTTCACTATAGTTTACGATAAGGATGAGGGCGAACCCATTGCCGATGGTTTCTACTTTACTTTTGCCTATGAAGGCTTTAGCGGAGTGGAATTACTTAATGAATTGGTATACTATGGCATTAGTGCTATTTCTTTAAGTATCACAGGTAGTGAGCGTCATGAAGGCGTTAGAGCTTGTGTTTCTTTGGTGAAAGAAGAGCAATTTGCTGATTTGAAATATAGACTAGAAGAATTCAATAAGAATAATCCTATAGGTTAATAAACATTTGATATCCTAAAAAAGGATTTCTCTGAATAGTCCTTAGTGGAGCTTTGAGTATTTATCTGCCCCTTTGTGTTATACCAAATGTAGGTGGAAATATGCCTAAAGCCATTAATGTAAGTTACAATGATATAGCATAAAGGAATGCAAAGAACCAAATGAAGGACCATTCTGTACAGGGCAAACGCATACTTTGTTAAAAATAATTAGAAAAATAACAGTACGCGTTTGCCCTGCCATTCTATATGGCTGCTTTTCTTGGGTTCAGAAAGACAGTATGTTAGACCTGATTGTAAGGAAGTCGGAGTTATTATAATATCTATCATTCCCATTCGAAGTCAGTAATTTAAAATCTTATTAAGAAGCCATTGATTTAGAATAAGAATTGATTTGAATAATTCAAGTTTCCTATAGCATTAATTAAATTCATTTAAATGAATTTAATTAATGCTATGAATGGCAGCTCTAATTTTCAAAAGCTTCACCAATAGCGCTTCCAAATATTCTAATTTCAGCATATTGGCTCCATCGGAAAGAGCGATAGCGGGATTGGGATGTGTTTCAATAAAAATACCATCTGCACCTACGGCAATTCCTGCTTTAGCAACGGTTTCTATTAATTCTGGTTTTCCTCCAGTAACTCCACCTTCTTGGTTGGGTTGCTGTAAACTATGAGTAATATCTAGAATAACAGGAACATTATTCTTTTGCATTTCGGGGATTCCTCTATAATCGATGACCATATCTTGATAGCCAAACATATTTCCCCTATCAGTAAGCATGATATTTTCGTTTCCAGATTCTCTCACTTTTTGAACCGCAAACTTCATGGAACCTGCACTTAGGAATTGACCCTTTTTAATATTGATGATTTTTCCGGTTTTGGCAGCAGCTACCAATAAATCGGTTTGGCGACAAAGGAAGGCGGGAATTTGCAGCACATCTACATATTGTGCCGCTATGGCAGCTTCTTCGGCACTATGAATATCGGTAACTGTAGGAATATTCAACTCCTCAGAAACTCGTTTAATAGCTTCTAATGCTTTGATATCCCCAATTCCAGTGAAGGAATCTAGTCTAGAACGATTAGCTTTTCTATAACTGGCTTTAAATACATAGGGAATATCCAACCTATCGCAAATGGCTTTCACCTCACGGGCAATTTCTAAAGGCATTTCTGTATTCTCCACGGCACAAGGGCCAGCGAGTAAAAAAAAGTTTTTATGCTGAGTAAGTTCCTGAAATATTGACATTATACTGCTTCGATTAGTTTGTTAAGACTCGATTTTATGGTTTCCACATCTTTTGTGGCAATCTTTTCGCATAGAGTGGTTTCTCTATCGAGTCGATATTCTAATATTTTATTCATAATCTCCTTGCCCAATGGAGTCATTTTAATGTCGATGGCTCTTCTGTCTGTTTTATTTGTCGAGCGAGTGAGATATTCTTTATTGACCATTTTGTCAATAATTCTGCTCACACGAGATAAGGAGAGTTGCATTTTTTCTGCTACACTATAGCTATTAAAATGAGTGCAATCTCTTAGACAGAGGAACATATTATATTCTGCTTGAGAAATATCGAGGGAATGAAAAAATGCTTCATCTCCTTGGATACATTTCTTCTTTAATTCGTAAATAAGTTCAAGGATAGTTGAATCTGCCATATTTATATGCTTTTATGCAAAAATAATCAGCCTGAGAAAATAAACAATAACAAAGTTTTTATTTTCAGCTTATTTTGAATAATTATTTACAAATTAGTTGATATTTAGGATAATATCGAGATTTCCTGCTTCATTTTCTGTAATAAATCCTGTTTTTCATCAAAAGGAAGAAAAGCTTGCTGAAATCCATTGAACATTATTTTGCTGACATCTTCCTGGGTGAAATGGAATAATTTAGCTGCCAATTCATATTCTTTAGAAAGAGTAGTTCCTGATATTAAAGTACTGTCGGTATTTATAGTTACCGCTACCTTTTTCTTAAAATAATCTTGAATAGGGTGTTTGGTTATGTCTTTTACGCTTTTTGTTTGCATATTACTAGTTAAACATACCTCTAAGCCAATTTGTCGGTCTACCACATAATTCAATAGCCCTGTATCCTCAAATAGATGGGTTCCATGGCCAATCCTTTGTGCACCTAAATAGTGAATAGAGTCAGCAATAGAATGCGCGCCATCAGCTTCTCCTGCATGAACAGTGCGGCAAAGGTTGTTTTTGATGGCTATCTCAAATGCTTTCATATGGTTTTTTGCAGGGTGTCCATATTCTTCTCCTGCTAAATCAAAAGCTACCACACCTTTGTTCTTATAATCAACAGCCAATTGAGCAAGTTCCATATTCTTTTGAACCTTATTTTGTCTCAACCCACAAATGATCAAATTACTTTTGATATCGAAGTCTTTCTCTGCTTGTTTTTTTCCTGATAATATAGCTTCCATCACTTTTTTAAGAGAAAGATGTTTTTGAAGATGTAGAGCAGGAGAAAATCTAGCTTCTATATATTTGATATGATCTTTAGAGGAGTCTTCCAAATATTCATACATGGCTCGTTCTAAGGCATCCTCAGTTTGAAGTACATTTAAAGTATATTCAAATGGTTTGAAATAATCCAAAAGACTGGTACAAGAATTGTCAATGGTTAGGGTTTTCAACAATTCGTCGTATTGATAGCTTGGGAGCTCAACCTGATGTTTTTGAGCCAATTCTAGAACGGTTTGGACTCTTAATCCTCCGTCTATATGACTGTGTAACTCTGCTTTAGGGGCTTTTTGAATAAATGCTTGTAAATCCATATTAAATGTTTGGCCTGCAAAAGTAGGGAATTATTGAGCAGCTAAGTCTCCGTGGGAGCCAAAACTTATTCAATTGTTAATAAGATTTTTGAGAGTTCAAATTATTTCAAGAAATGACCAATATGCCAATATAATACATCTTGCTGTATAGGCTTGGTGGTATATTCATTACAGCCTAGGTTCAGGCATTTTTCTTTATCGTCGGCCATTACATTGGCGGTAAGTGCAATAATAATGACATTGGGATTCATTCTTCTGATTCTTAAAGTCGCTTCATAGCCATCCATTTCAGGCATTTGCATATCCATCATTATCAAATCAATCTTATAACCTTGGTTCATATAATCCACGGCTTCCTTTCCATTTTGTTTCCAAATAACGTGAGCATGGGTGGCTTGTAACAAGGTTTTAAGGTAGAGATAATTTATTTTTTCATCTTCTACAATTAGTATGGTCTTTCCTGTAAGGTCAGGTGTAGTGACCTCATCCATGCTTGGTTTATCTTTTCCAAGTGCCAGTTTATGTGGGAATGAAAAGATAAATTTACTACCTTTTCCCTCTTCTGATTCTACAAGAATATTTCCTCCCATCATATTGCTCAAGGATTTACATATGGTTAATCCAACACCTGTTCCTTCAGAAATTTTTCTATCATTGTCTGCAACTTGTCTGAAGCTTTCAAATATATGTGGCAATTGGTTTTCTGGGATTCCTTTTCCCGAGTCTTCTATAGTGATATGAACCTGCTTTTCTTTAATTTCACATGCCATACTTACGTATCCATGTGCTGTGTATTTTACCGCATTACTAACCAAATTTTCAACTACTTGTTTTACCTTCATCTCATCGGCCTTAATGAAACATTTTTCTGATTCTAAGGCATTTTCAAATAATATTCTGATTTGTTTTTTAGTCCTCACTAATTCTGATTGGTATTTTGAAAATACACCATAGAGTAAATGACTCAGTTGGAATTCACTCTCAGAAATAGCGTGATGGCCAGCTTCAATTTTGGAAATGGTGACTATGTCTTCAATTATCTTGAGGAGATGGTTGCCGCTACGTTTCACTATTTTCAGATATCCTAGATAGGTTTCTGGAATATCAGCATCCTCAAGGACCAAACTCGTAAATCCTAAGATGTGATTTAACGGAGTCCTAATTTCATGACTAATATTAGAAAGGAATGCAGTTTTTAACCTAGCACTTTCTTCTGCTGCAGCTTGTGCTTTTTTAAGCTCCCTAATATCTATGAAACTTTCAATAATTACTTTTTTATCACCAAGTATAACCTGTCTTGCTGTTTTTAAGATGGGAATAGATTCTCCTCTCGCGTTGATGAGTATTCTTTCGGAATTGTTTACAGATTGTTTTAAATCCATAATAGGGCAACTACCTTCTTCGGCTGGACAAATAAATTGATGACATTCTTTTCCTACAATTTCTTCCTTCGTACTTCCAATATGTCTTATCGCTCCAGTGTTTAGTTCCAGTATCTTGAAGGTTTCTGGGTCAATGATAACAATTCCAAAATCAACAGATTCCAAAATAGTTACCAATCGGTTGTCATAGGATTCGGATTTATTATAATTCAATACCACTTTTAAAAAACCAATAGATTCTTCTTGCGAGTTTTTGATATTTACTATGGACATCAAACTCCTAATTTCATTTTCATTTTTATCAATGTGTTCTACTTCTCCATAATAGGAACCACTCAATTGGGCTTGTTCTAAGCTTGGCAATACACTTCTTTTCATTTGTGCCTCACTGTGGAATATCTTTATGTCATTTCCTGTTTTTAAATCATTGTTTTCGAAACCATGCATTTCTGCCCAAGCATGATTAAAACTAAATAATTCTCCCTCAGAAGTTATTAATGCAATTGGGTTATTGGTTTGTTCAAAAGCTGTTTTATAGTAATTATTTAATTGGTTATTATATTTTATTTTTTGATTTTTTTCTTTTTCAAATTGCTCATTTAGAAATAGATTAATCATCTCTATTGCAATAGCTTTTTCAGATTTTCTCGAGTCTTTTAAAACATGGTATCTGTCATCTTCTTCTGAAAATACAATTTTAGCTTTTATCGAATTCTCAAATGTATAGATGCTACCAGCATATTTATCATTAAATATTGGTTTGTGAAATTCATTACTTTCTTGGGTTTTAATATTTAACCAATAGAGAAATTCATCATTAGAAATTAAAACTTGGATGAGGTTTTTTTGTTTTGAGAAAACAGGGATAAGCTCTTCATTATCGAAAAGATAGACAAATATATTAAAATGATCTAATCTAGGGATTAGACTCAAGCTTTTTGTCAGTTTTGACCAGAATCGTGATGCTGTATGATGGTCAGATGGTTTCATAATATTTGTTCTCAAACAAACTTAGTGAAAAATTTTGAGTTTTCATAGAAATTAACGAAATTTGAAAGAACGAATCATGCAAAAAATGAAATAATTAAGATATTATGAAAGAAACAATTAGCACAGAAGTAATGGAGAAAGCACAGGTGTGGCTTGATGGAAATTACGACGAAGAAACCAAAGCTGCCATCAAAGACATGATGGAGAACAATCCGCAAGAATTAACAGAATCTTTTTATAGAGATTTAGAATTTGGAACAGGAGGTTTGCGAGGCATTATGGGAGTGGGAACCAATAGAATGAATAAATACACTGTTGGAATGGCTACTCAAGGTTTAGCCAACTACATGAAGATGATGTTTCCTGATCGGAAAGATTTAAGTGCTGTGATTGCCTACGATTGTAGAAATAACAATACTTTATTCTCTCAAATTTCAGCTGATGTACTTTCTGCCAATGGCATTAAAGTGTATCAATTTGATGCTTTAAGACCAACTCCAGAATTATCTTTTGCTATTAGAGAATTAGGATGTCAGGCAGGTATTGTTATTACGGCTTCTCACAATCCAAAGGAATATAATGGCTATAAAGTATATTGGGAAGATGGCGGACAGCTGATCAATCCTCATGATGTAAATGTGGTAGCAGAAGCCAGAAAGATTGTCAATATTGATGATGTCAATTTTAAAGGAAATCCTGAATTACAAGAGATTGTAGGGGAGGAATTAGATAAGAAATATGTGGATGGAATTAAAGGATTAACCTTATCTCCAGAGCTTATTGCCAAGCATTCTGACATTAAAATTGTATATACTCCAATTCATGGAACAGGCGTTGAACTAGTACCGAGAGCTTTAAAAGAGTTTGGTTTCGCCAATGTATTTAATGTACCAGAGCAAGATGTGGTTAGTGGAGATTTCCCTACGGTACATTCCCCAAATCCTGAGGAGTCTGCTGCATTAAAAATGGCTATGGATAAAGCTATGGAAGTAGGAGCCGATCTGGTAATGGCAACAGACCCAGATGCCGATAGAGTGGGAATAGCGGTAAGAAACGAGCAAAACGAGTTTGTGATTCTCAATGGTAATCAAACGGCAGCCCTCCTCACTTATTATCTTTTTAAGAAGTGGGACGAGAACGGTAAGTTAGATGGTAAACAGTTTATGGTGAAAACTATTGTAACCAGTGAGTTATTGATAGATATGGCCGATAAATATAAAATTGAAAGCCATGATGTACTTACAGGTTTCAAATTCATTGCTGATATCATCAGACAACTAGAAGGTCAGAAAACCTTTATTGGAGGTGGTGAAGAAAGTTATGGTTTCTTGATTGGTGATTTTGTTCGTGATAAAGATGCCGTAAGTGCCTGTGTGATGGTTGCTGAAACTGCAGCTTGGGCTGCTGAACAAGGCATGAATCTTTACCAATTGCTTAAAGAAATATATGTAGAATACGATTTCTATTGGGAGCGTTTAATTTCTGTAGTAAAGAAAGGAAAAGCTGGTGCTGAGGAAATCCAACAAATGATGGCAGATTATAGAACTACTCCTCCTGTTGAAATCAACGGAAGTAAAGTTTCTATGATTAAGGATTATCAATCGTCTGTTTGTAAAGATGTAATAAATGGAACGGAAAGAGATATTGATTTACCAAAATCGAATGTGCTCCAATTCTTCACAGAGGATGGTAGTAAAGTATCCGTTCGTCCAAGTGGAACTGAGCCCAAGATTAAGTACTATTTTGGGGTAAAAGCTCCTCTTGATAAAGTAGAGAACTTTGATGCTGTTCATCAGAACTTAGATGCTCGTATTGAAGGAATTATTTCTTCAATGGAATTGAGATAGGTATTGTAAACTAAAAATGAGAAAAAAAAGAAAGGGATGTCATAGCTCCAAGCGATGACATCCCTTTATAATTTTTTTTACTCTAAAAATCGTCCTTAATCCAGTTATAAGGCTTACGGGCGATCCATTTCCCACGAGTAAAATCAGGGAAGTCTTGAGGCTCTCCATTATTGGCAATAGATAATTCAGAAAGAGGAGTTACTGCACTCCAAGCTGCTGCATCGTAAGCGTCTAGTGGAGGAGCAATATCTTGTTTAGCAGACTCCACAAAAGCATTTAAAACAAAGAAGTCCATACCTCCATGGCCGCTTCCTTCTGCTTCTTCTCCATATTTTTTCCAAAGAGGATGGTCGTATTTATCAAACCATGTTTTGGCTTCGTCCCATCTATGTGGTTCAGAAATACCATCAATATGAACTCGGCTATCATAATAATCAAACTCCGTTAAGCCATTTACTCCTTGAACTCTAAAGCCAAGAGAATAAGGGCGAACCACATTGGTATCATGAGTAATAATCATAGTTTCACCCATAGCAGTACTAATAGTTGTGGTGACAATATCTCCTAGCTTCCATTTCAATTTGGCATTGGGGTGGTCTTCACCAGCTTTGTCAACAATATATTTATGCAATCCTCGCGATTTGGTGGAATGGGAAGTCAAGGATTCAAATCTATTTCCTCTGTTGATATCTGCATAAGCAGCTAGTGGTCCTAGGCCATGAGTAGGATAGAGGTCGGCATCACGCTTTAAACTGTGTTGGGTTCTCCACTGTGCTTCGCTAATGGCTTTCTCACCAAACTCCACTCCGTGACCATAAAAATGCTTACCATCATTGAATTTTACTTCACGTAAATCATGTTGATAGCCTCCTCTATAATGGAGCATTTCTCCAAATAATCCTTCTCTGAGCATATTCATAACAGCCAAAACATCGCGGCGGTAATTTACATTTTCAAGAATCATTAAATGAGTTCCTGTTTCTTCGTGTGTGTTCACCAAGTCCCAACATTCTGGGAGCGTAGTAGCTGCAGATACTTCTACACCACAATATTTGCCAGCTTTCATGGCATCCACAGCCATTGGGGTATGTAATAGCCATGGTGTGCTAATAATGATAGCTTCTACCTCTTTGTCATCCAAAAGATTTCGATAATCATAAGGGCCGGAGGTATATAACTTAGGGTGTTTAACACCTTGTTCATCGAACATGGCTAAACATAATTTTAGCATGTCTGGGTCGGTATCGCAGATGGCTGTGATTTCCACATCTTTTCTGAATAGGGCATTAGAAACATGGTTCATTCCTCTGAGTCCTACTCCAATAAAACCGAGTTTAAGTTTTTGGCCTTTGGTTTCTTGTCCAAAAACGAGATGAGGTGCTAGACCAATTCCAGCCGCAGCAACACCCACCTTTTTTATAAAAGATCGTCTGTTTGTGCTCATTTTTTTCAATTTGTTGGCAAGTTAGAAAAAAATGAAAGAAGAGAAGTGTTTACAAGTCCCTTTTCTTCAAATACCAGAAAACTACTGAGTTGAATATCACCACCCATCCTCCAGAAATAAGGACATCTCTGATGTTAACAAAGGTTTGAAATTCGATTCCGAATAGCTTCATGAGTTGGCTATTAGGTAGCTGAATGATGTGACCTATTGCGGTGATAGGTAAGAAATCGCCCCAATCATTTGGGATTTTATAATCTAAAATAGGATCGATAATAAAAGCATAAAGCATTAAAATTCCTATGGCAAAACCAGAACGATGTACCAAGGTGGCTATCATAAAAGCAAAGCTCAAATAGGCAAATACTTCATAGAAGTAAGCAATGAGGAAGCTAAACTTACCAGTAAACATGGCCCATGTAATTTCTTCTGTATTTCTAAAACCTAATATCAGAATGATAATAGCAATCACAGCGGTTGCGAATAGTGATATGGTAAGATTGAGAATGACTTTTGACCAAAACAATTCATAACGACTGAGTCCATGAAGAACCTGTTGTTTGATGGTTTTATAGGAGAATTCATTGGTGATAAGGATGATACTAATGATGGCCATGAAAATTTTAAGGAAACTGGCCAAGTAAGTGAGGTTATGCCAAACTCCAGGGAAAGAATAGAGGGAAACGCCAGGAATGGAAATGGGTAGGTTTTTCCCAGCATCAGTCACTACTTCGTTAATAAAAGCCTCAACACCAAATAGCATGGTAGCGATTACAGCGAAATACAATAAGCCTAACCACCAAATGGCACGGAATCCCAATGCCTTTTTTATTTCAATTTGTAATAGTCTATACATGATTCTTATTTGTAATTTCTAGGAAAAACTTTTCTAATGACTTCTCTTTGGCGAGCAAATGAGAAAGGAAAACCCCTTTATGGGCAAGGATTTTATTTAATTCATCAGCATTGGACTCTGCTTTGATTTCTATAATGAGTTTGTCTCTATCTTCTTTAATAGCTTCTACCATGGAGACATCAGCTAAAGCTTGTATTAAGACTCCCATATCTTCAGCTTTTACTTCGAGAAGATGTTTGTCACTAAGGATTTCATCTACTCGTCCGGCTGCCAACTTGTTACCCTTTTGCATAATCATAACGTGGGTACAAACTTTCTGTACTTCATCTAATAAGTGACTGGCTAAAATAATAGTAACACCCTCCCCAGAAATTTTCTTGATTAGGTTTCTAATCTCAGCAATTCCTTGAGGATCCAGACCATTGGTTGGTTCATCCAAAATTAAGGCATCTGGATTTCCAACTAAAGCAGCAGCAATAGCTAATCGCTGTTTCATTCCGAGTGAAAAAGTTTTGAAAGCACTTTTTCTCCTGTCCCAAAGCTCTACTAATTTCAAAACCCTTTCGATATCAGAATAATCTTGTTTCTTGATTTTGGCCACTATTTTTAAGTTATCCAAGGCAGTCATATAAGGGTAGAAAATAGGAGATTCTATAATAGCTCCAACTTTTTTCCTGGTGTTTTTACCATGCTTTCCTTGAAACCATTCAAAACTTCCTGATTTTGGATGTGTGACCCCTAAGATCATACCTAAAGTAGTAGTTTTACCACTTCCATTAGGCCCTAAAACCCCAAATACTTCTCCTTTTCTGATGGTCACATTTAACTCGTTCACAGCAACCAGTTTGCCATAATGCTTTGTTAAATCTTTTGTTTCTAGTATAATGCTCACTTTATCTGTTTTTATATTTGACGCCTTCTTTTTAGCAAGTTACAAAATAATAGAATTTAATCCTTTTAATAGAATGTCTTAGCTGTTCTTTTTATTTTGATGATTTTTGTAAATGTTGATCATTATAAATATATTTTTAATTTTTCTAGAGTGGCAACCTGAAAATTAAAAATCACGATGTTTAATAGTCGCAATTATTGATAATAGTTCGAGACTAAAAAAGAAAATTTAATTTAAAATATTTCTAAATGCTGAAATTATTGATATTATCATTTCATGAACAAAGTCTTAAAGCGTTTATATATCAGTTAATTATGTGTTTATTACACATGGCTAGGGTGTTAAGCGTGATGAAACAGCATAGCTGTATTATATGTAAAATAATTATTGTTAAATAATTAACAATAGCTTTTTTCTATTGAAAATTATTATAATTTCGCCGCCAAGAACCAAAAAATGTAATAACACAGGAGTTTTAAAGATACCTTTTGAAATTCTATGATATTATACTTATGTGAACAAAATATGTATATGTATAAGTATATTGGATTGTTATTACGCTAAAAATTTAATACGAAGCATATGAAAGTTGCTGATAAGATTTCTTTGTTAAAAAAGAAAAGAGAACAAGTTGCTGAAATGGGTGGCAAAGCCCGTATAGAAAAGCAACATGCCAAAGGTAAACTATCCGCCAGAGAGCGTCTGGATTTATTATTCGATGAGGATAGTTTTCAAGAAATAGATTCTTTTGTCGGACATCGCTCCACCAATTTCGGAATGGAAAAAGTTGAAATTGAGTCAGATGGAGTTATTGTTGGTCATGGATTAGTCAATGGAAGAACCGTTTTTGCTTTTTCTCAGGATTTCACTTCACGTGGAGGTTCCCTCGGAGAAATGCATGCTGCTAAAATCTGTAAAGTAATGGATTTGGCCATGAAAGCTGGAGCTCCAATTGTTGGACTAAATGATTCAGGTGGAGCAAGAGTAGAAGAAGGAGTGGATGCGCTAAAGGGATATGGTGATATCTTTTTTAGAAACTCACGCGCTTCTGGTGTGATACCTCAGATTTCTGCCATCATGGGCCCTTGTGCCGGTGGGGCTGTTTATTCTCCTGCCATGACAGACTTTGTATTTATGGTGAAGAAAACAAGTCATATGTTTATCACTAGTCCTTATGTGATTAAAACTGTAACAGGCGAAGAAACTAGTTTTGAGGAATTAGGTGGAGCCATGGTTCATAATGCGAAAAGTGGAAACGCTCACTTTGCTTGCGAGAACGATGAGGATACTATCGAGCAAATTAGAGATTTGATAGATTACCTTCCCAATAATAATATGGAGAATACCCCAATTGTAGAAATGGGTGATGATCCAAAAAGAGAATGTGAACTTTTAGATACCATCATACCTGATGATCCTAAAACACCTTATAATATGAAGGAAGTGATAGAAGAGGTTCTTGATGATAATGATTTTTATGAAGTTCATGAGCACTTTGCCGAAAATGCCATTGTTGGTTTTGGTCGATTGAATAATCGTTCTATAGGAATCATTGCCAACCAACCCATGATTTCTGCAGGTTGTTTAGATATTGATGCTTCTGATAAAATCAGTCGTTTCATCAGAACTTGTGATGCTTTTAATATTCCATTGGTTACTTTTGTGGATGTACCAGGTTATTTACCCGGTGTTAACCAAGAGTGGAATGGAATTATTCGTCATGGTGCTAAATTATTATGGTCTTATTCTGAAGCTACAGTTCCAAAGTTCACTGTAGTTTGCCGTAAAGATTATGGTGGTTCTTATTTAGCCATGAGTTCTAAGCATTTAGGAGCTGATATGGTTTTTGCATGGCCAACTGCTGAAATTGCAGTAATGGGAGCTAAAGGAGCTGTTGAAGTGCTTTCTGGATATAGAAAAGAAATTTCTGAAGCTGATGATAAGGTGGCTAAAACCCAAGAGAAAATCAGCGAATATGAAGAGGCTTTTAATATTCCTTATTTAGCTGCTCAGCGTGGTTATATCGATGAAGTTATTCTTCCTAGCGAAACTCGTTCTCGTTTGATTGCTGGTCTTGATGCACTGGCTTCAAAAACAGAATTAGTTCCTGCTAAAAAACACGGTAA
Source organism: Lentimicrobium sp. S6 (assembly GCF_013166635.1). NCBI lineage: Bacteria > Pseudomonadati > Bacteroidota > Bacteroidia > Bacteroidales > Lentimicrobiaceae > Lentimicrobium > Lentimicrobium sp. S6. The sequence continues at coordinate 33,002 of NZ_JABKBZ010000047.1, forward strand.
TATTCCTCAATAATTCAGCACTATGACCTTATTAGAGAAAAAGAAAAAAGCCGCTGCCATTGCCGTAGCATGTTTCCTCCAACAGGAGAGTGATAAGTCTACTGACCCTCAGAATCAATGGGGACAAATGGGTAAAGCAAGAATAATGGATGGTAGAGATTTTATGCAAAGAAAAGGCAGAAATCCTGGCCCTCAGAAATAAATAAAAGAACTTTTTTTTAAAAAATACAATCATGAAATTTGATAAGCACGGGGTTTTAGAAATGACCCAAACAAAATATAATGCCGACAGGCCAAAAGCTAGTAATCCAATTAAAATTCAAGACCTTAGTTTCCGCGATGGTCACCAATCCTTATTTGCCACTAGAGGAAGAACAGAAGATATGCTTCCCATGGCAAAGGAGATGGATGAGGTAGGTTTTCATGCCATCGAAACATGGGGTGGAGCTACTTTTGATACCATGCACCGTTATTTGGGAGAAGACCCATGGGAGCGTTTAAGATCATTGAAAAAAGTGATGCCTAAAACTCCATTCTTTATGCTCCTTCGTGGACAGAATGTGGTAGGATATAGAAACTATGCCGATGATGTGGTGGATAGTTTTGTGCAAAGAGCTTGTGATAATGGTATGGATATTTTCCGTTGTTTCGATGCCCTTAACGATTATAGAAACTTTGAAACTGCGGCTAAAGTAGTGAAGAGAAACAACAGACATTTCCAAGGAACCATCTGTTATACTTTAACAGAACCTCGTTTAGGTGGTGATGTTTATAATATTGAGTATTATTTGAACAAAGCCAAAGAATTAATGGATTTTGGAGTAGATTCTATCTGCTTAAAAGATATGGCTGGTTTGGTTGCTCCTTATGATATTTATAATCTAGTAGTTGAATTGAAAAAGATGACTGATATTCCCATCAATCTTCATACACACTTTACATCTGGTATGGGTGATTTAGCCATCTTTAAAGCTATTGAAGCAGGAATTGATATTGTAGATACTTGTATGTCTCCATATGCCTACCGCACTTCACATGCTGCTCTTGAGCCATTGGTGATTTCTTTATTAGGAACCAACCGTGATACTGGTTTTGATATCAAGAAACTTTCTGCCATTAGTAATGAAATGGAAAAAGTAATTCCTAAATATAAGCACTTAGCAAATAATCCAAAGTATTCTATTATTGATACTGATGTGATTATGCACCAAACTCCTGGTGGAATGCTATCTAATTTGGTGAATCAATTGAAGCAAATGGATGCTTTAGATAAATTGGATGAGGTTTTCAGACAATTACCAAAAGTAAGAAAAGATTTAGGTATGATTCCTTTGGTAACGCCTACAAGTCAGATTGTTGGGGTTCAGACTGTAAATAATGTATTATTCGATACTTACGAAGGAGAATATTCTAGGATTACTGAACAGGTTAAAGATTTATGCTATGGTTTATACGGTAAAACCACTAAGCCTATCAACGAAGAATTGAGAAAAAAAGCATTAAAAGATTATCCTAGAGGAGAGCAACATATCGAGTGTCGTCCTGGTAGTGTTTTAGAAGATGAGATGCCAGCTGTACAAGAAGGCATTAAGGATTTAGCTAAAGATATAGATGACGAGTTGATTGTAGCCCTTTATCCTGTTACAGGTAAACGTTTCTTGAAATGGAAATATGGTAAGGAAGAGATTCCAGCCGACGTGAAGCCAAAAACCATGGAAGAAGTGAAACGTGAGGAAGACATCGTTGCAAAAGCACTTTCTGGTCAGTTGACTGATAAAAAGGTAGATTCTGATATGCAAGAAATGGAAGTATATGTGGATGGTGATAAATTCACAGTAGCTATTCCAACAGGTAAAGCACCAGTTCGTAGAAAGAAAAAAGAACGTAAAGCTGCTGTTGAAAATACACAATCTGAAGGTGCCATGAGAGCTCCAATTCCTGGAATGGTAGTAGAATATAGAAAGAAAAAAGGCGACGAAGTGAAAGCTGGAGAAGTTGTTGTTGTGGTGGAAGCCATGAAAATGATGAACAACTTTGAAGCTAAAATGGATGGAGTCATTACTGAAGCATGTTTTGAATCGGGTGATGCCGTTGCAAAGAATGATGTTTTGTTTATTGTAAGTCCTAAATAAAAGTAGACTGTATTGTTGTGTCTGCCGCACAACAGCCATTATATTTATATAGTTAAAGGCGAGGATTTTTCCTCGTCTTTTTTGTGTGTTTGAGGTTTTATTTTTAGGTTAAGTATAATAAATAAAAAATTGTTTCTTTATCCTTAATGAGGTATGGTAATTTTTATTAATTTTAGGGGTCTCAAAATTCAATGATTATGAAAACACATTTCTACTTTATTATTTTCTTATTTATTTTTAGCTTTTCAACAGTTTATGCTCAAAGAGCTGACGATCCAGTGGCTGTTGATGATTCAGTAATAATGATGCATTATGGAACCATACATATAAATGTATTGGCTAATGATTACGATCCCAATGGGGAAGCTATTCATATTGATGATTTGGACGAAGAGGAGGGTTTTGAAATCAGTTTTCAGGATAGTATTGTGACTATCAAAGCACTAATCTACTATGATTGGGAATATTTGAGTATAGATTATAGAATAAGAAATGAATCGGGAGAAACCGATAGAGCAGATATTGATATTTATTTTGAGGATAATCCTAGTGTGCCGGTTCCTGTACGAGATATTTTTGACTTAGAATGTCAAAAAAGCCAAATAATTAATTTAGTTGAGAATGATGAATATACAGGTTCAGAGAATCTTATTATTACGGATATCACATCATCTAATGTTGAAATATTAGCTGACTCACAAAGTGTTAAATATACAGCAGGTTTGAAAAGTGGAAAAACTGGATTCAGCTATCGTGTTAAAGAACAGGGTGGTAACGGATATGTTTCAAAAAAGATGAACAATTTTGCATATGTCAGAGGAAATCCTGAAGCTCCATACGGCATAAAAGACACCTTTAATATAAGTATGGGTGAGACTAAGACTTTTGATGTGCTTGGCAATGATGAATCTCTAAATCCATTGGTGTTGGATACTATTGGTTTGCCAGCCTATGCTCAGATTGAAAATAACAAATTGAAAATCACATGCCCTGATGCAGTTTCATATGATCTGAATTTTGATTACCAGGCTTATGATGGGCAGAATGGATATTACACCTGGCAGACTAGGGTTATGATTCAAGTAGTTGATAAGTATCGTCGACCATTGGCCATAGTAGATAGTTTGGAATATGATTTTGCTGATACCGTTTTTATTCGTCCCTTGGATAATGATTATAATTATGCCAATACTCCTTTGGTATTGAATGACAATAATGATACCATTTTTACATATTATTACACAGAACCATCTATGCAGCATTTTAATCGATGGACAAGCAGAGAATATAGATGTAAAAATGAGGGTTCTGATTTATTGAGTGAACAAGTTATTTGCAATTATAGAATTAAACCACCCGATAGTATCCAAGTTGAAGAAGATATTTTTTATATACGATTAGGAGAATCTTTGGACTTCAATCCTCGATCATATACAAATTTACCTGATTCTTTAAGCCTATGGGCTGTGTCAATAGAGGAATTAGGTGAAGTAACTGCTAATGGAGATATTGTTTCATTTACTATTGATCCAGAGGTTTTACCATCTTACTATATATCTGATTTTATAGGTGAATTAGTCGAAACAATAAGATGCGATTATGGTTTTGAATTTAATGGGATACCACAATATATTAGTCAATATTTTACCATTAAAATCGATATTCATCAAAATGTTTCTTATTTGGATATCAATAATTTCTCCATTCCCGTAACACCATTTGGTTTGCATTTTAATAAAACATTTAAACCTACGCATAAGTATATTAAGGCTAATAATTTTTTAGAGCAAATAAGGCCATGGATTGCAAATGATCATAATGGAATAGGTGATGTGCAATTTTCTGGGGATATTTGGTGTTCAAATAATACTGACTTCATAAACGGTCCGATTAAGGATGCTTATCATGCAGAGTATGATTCTAAGTATTTTAGAACTTGGATGGTCACTAAGTCACAAATTGATTATCATATGGCCCATTTTAATGATGAAGATTATCAAATACCAGAGATCATTAGTAATTGGCCAGCAGATATCATTTCTTTTAATGGCTTGAATTATGAACAAGCTGACTATGTTGATTTTGATCAAAATGGAGTTTATAACCCAGAGAATGGAGATTTTCCGAAAATTTCAGGGGATAAAGCTATTTTATACTTAATTAATGATGGTAGGTTAGGAGATTATAGGGCCATCGATTCCTTAAATATTGATATTTATGCTTTAATTTATGCCTTTGATAGACCTGAATCTGATTTATTTCAGAATACCTTTTTTATGAAATACAAAATTGTCAATAAGTCAGATATTGATTATCCAAATTTCAGGTTTGCCCAATTGGTGCTTCACGATGATTATAATATGTATAATCATATGGGATGCGATACTATCCTAAATACATTTTATTCTTATCCTGTTGCTGGAAATGAAAACCAATATGTTGGAATGACTACATTTCTAAATCATGAAATGGGGAAATTTTTAACTTATGGAGATGTGGATAGTGATCCGAGATATAAATATGCAAATATGATGGGGATTTATAATAGTGAGTTTCCTATTCAGAATCCACCACTTTGGATGAATTGGTCCCCATTAAATTATGTGTTTCCATCTGAAATTGATGACCCCTATGGCTCAAGTGCTTTTGCATTTGATGAAAAGGGTTGGAGTATTGATAATGGAACAGGAGATGGAATAGGTAGTGCTGAGGCTTTACAGTTAAATGCTGGAGAAACACAATACTATGAAGTTGCATATTCTGTTTATTGTAACCAGCAGGATGGATTATTTGAATTAGTGGATAAAGGCCTAGATCGAGTTTCTCAGCTTGTTGAATGCTACCAAAATGATTCCATCCCAGGTGGAGGTAGCTTTACAGGTATTCATGAGCAAATGAACAATACTGTGGCAGATGTTTTAATTTATCCTAACCCCGCTCGTACAACTCTGTATATTCAAACAGAGAACAAGGATTTTGAAACTTATAGAATTTATAGCCTACATGGACAATTATTAGAGGAGTCTAAATTTGAAAGTGAAATCTCTATTCAGCACCTTCCTCCGGGATTTTATTTCCTTCAGTTGATGGGTAAGAATGGTAAAGTGGAGTTGACGAGGAAGTTTGTGAAGCAGTAAGCTATTAGTCTTTTGTGAAATAATATGGTTTCTTTGCATTAGATAAAATTTATATCTAGCTTTATAATAAATTGTTGCATTATCATTTGCTATGTATAATAAAAAATGATTAGTTTTGGTAGCATAAAAATATCGCATGATGAAAACACCATACTATTTCTTATTCCTGATAAGCTCTTTATTTTTTCAAATTAGTGTTTCTTTTGCCCAAAATGAGAACCCAGTGGCAGTTGATGATGATTTGATTGTTCACAGTTGGGGCACTTATACTGTAAATGTACTCGATAATGATTATGATCCTGATGGGGACTCTATTTATATTGATGAAGTGTATGATGAAGAAGGTTTTGAAATATCTTTTTCCAGCAGTCAGGTGTTTATTACGGTAACTAGTCATTATCTGTATGCTCAGAGAATAAAATATCGTATAAAAGATATCCATGGAAAAACTGATAAAGCCTATATAAGTGTGAGTTATGAAGAGCATGCAGATGCTGTACATCCCATAGCTGACACCATATTTGTTGAAAACCAAGTGCCAATTGAATTGAATCTGATTGAAAATGATATTTATTTAGGGAATGAGAATTTGAAACTAACTTCTGTATCCACATTTTATGGTGGAAATATTGAAATTTTACCTGATTCCCAATCGGTAAGATATGTTTCTAATCCCTATAATGGACCAAGTTCATTTTCCTATGTTGTAGAAGAAGCGGGAGGGCATCATTATGTTTCTTTTGGTAGCGGTTTTATATTTGTAAGTAAGAATGAGGATGCTCCTATTGTTAGAGCAGATACTTTTGAAGTTCAAGCAGGACAGGTGAGTTTCCTTGACGTTCTTTCAAACGATACCCCACAAGAAAATATTGATATTCATTCCATAACAGGTAATGAGTTTCTGAGTATTGAAAACTCAAAAATTAAAATTGATCTTCCTGAGAATTATCCCAGCAGAATTTCTTTTAGATATGATATAGTAAACACAGAGAATGGACTTCAATCAATGCCTGGGAAAGTAATAGTTGATATTCAGCCCATGGTAGATATCCCTGTTGCTGTTATAGACACGGTGGAGTATGTTTATACTATTGATGATGTTGAAGTATTTCCTTTAGGAAATGATATTAATCCTTCAGGAAATGGTTTAGTCATACATGAAACTGGAACGGAAAGTTTATTCGTTAATTTTTCTAATAAAACAGGCTGGTTTGATAAATCTTATCAAGCTAAAGATACTGTATCAGGCCTAATAAGTAAGCTTAGCAAAATATATATTCATGTATTGCCTCCTGATAGTATTCAAGTGCAAGATGAATATATCGACTATACAATGGGTGATGTGATAGAAATAAACCCCTATGAAGGGACTAATCTTCCAGATTCTATACATTATACAATCGATACTGAAATTGGGAAATATGTTTGGTATAATAACACCTATTCATTTGATGTAAATAAATTTGATGGCTTAATAAATAATGAGTGGAATCATAATTATGATTATGAATTATCTGATAGGATTGAAATCATTTTTAATGTTATTGATGGTAATCAATCTATTAAGGTAATGAAGTATATTTATGTAAACTATGTGTCTCCTTCTTTTTATTCAACACTTGGAATAAATAATGTTGACTTAACAATCAGCCCAAATGGATTCCATTATGGAAATATAAAGTATCCAAATCAATCCTATACGCAACCAATATATATTCTAGAACCATGGATGGCAGATTATACCAATCAAGAGATCAAAAGGGTGTCAGGAAATGCTTCAGTTTATGATGGTGCTGATTTTGTTTCTGGTCCTTTGGCTGATGACTATTCAGCTGAATATCAGGAGAAATATTATCGAACTTGGAAAGTGTCAAAAGAAGAAATTCAATATCATATGAGTAATTGGAGTAATTCTGTTTATCAAATCCCTGAAAGTATTTTAAGTTGGCCATCGCAACAAACGATTTATAATGGAGTTTCCTATGAAGGAGCTGAATATATTGATGTAAATGAAAATGGGTTTTATGATCCCGAAAATGGAGATTATCCAAAAATAAGAGGAGATGAGGCTGTTTTATATATTGTTAATGATGGAAGATATAGAAATGGTGAATATGGACCTCCTTTGGATTCATTATGTGTTGATATTTATACTTTAGTATATGCCTTTAATCGTCCAGATTCTGAATATTTTAATAATACATTTTTTATTAAGTACAAAGTAGTTAATAAATCAAGCATTAATTATGAGGATTTTAAACTAGGTCTATATGCAAAGAATAAGTATGGAAATATTGGCTCTAGTGAACGTAATAAACTATTTATTGCCTGTGATACACAGCTAAATACCTTTTACTCTTATCCTGGATTAAATATTGCTCCAAGTGAATCATACTGGCCAAATAAGCCCCCAATCACATTGTTTTCTATACTAAATCAAAATTTGGATAAGTTTACTGAGGTGGTCACAGGTCATTCGATGTGGCCTGATAACTATAGTGCTAATAAAAGATATCATTATTTAAATGGGACTTGGGATGAGAATTTAAATCATCCTTATCCATGTTGGTCGCTTAATGCGCCTATAGATTATGTATATCCAGATCATCCATTGGATTTTGGAGCTGATAATTCCTTAAGTAATCAGAATATTTGTTATTCAGATTCTGATGCGCAAATGCTTGGAGTTAGTGGTTCTCATATTTTATCTAGTGGAGAAAGTATGACATTTGAATATGCCATTCAGTTTTATTATCATCCAGAAAGTGGCTATGGAGAATCCATTGATGGGGCATTAAATAGTGTGGCAGATTTATTAGAATGCTACCAAAATGATTCTGTTCCAGGTGGAGGAAGTTTTACAGGAATTAATGAGCAAATGGAGAAAACTGCAGCAGAGGTTTCGATATATCCTAACCCTGCTCGTACAACGCTGTATATCCAAACAGAGAACAAGGATTTTGAAACCTATAGAATTTATAGCCTCCATGGGCAATTATTAGAGGAGTCCAATTATAATATTGAGATCTCTATTCAGCACCTTCCTCCGGGATTTTATTTCCTTCAGTTGATGGGTAAGAATGGTAAAATGGAGTTGACGAGAAAATTTGTGAAACAGTAAATTCTGCTTTCTCCTGAAATCCTATGGCCTAAGAAGTAGAGCTAAGAATAATCATAATTCTTAGTTCTACTTCTTTTATTAATCTATCATCCTTTCTATTGACCAATTTTCATTTTGTCTTGATACAAAACGAAACAAAAAATCAAGACTACACCTGCTTCTCTCAAAAAAGCTACACTAGATTTTCTAAAATACTTCAAACTCGCTTTTTATTTAGCAATAAAAACCTCAGACAGAAGCATTTCATAACGAAAATATAGCTTGTTTTTTGGTTCTCCAGCTGAGGTCGGTCCTTTCGGTATCGAGATTTTCCTAGATTGATGATTTGCAATTTGGGCCGGCCAGAGGATTGGTCTGAGAAATTACTTTTACTACTGGCCTATTGGAGTGATTTTGTTTGAGGTAATAATAAATGGTTACTCTTATTTGGTGAGCTTGCCGTGCTTTCCTATGTCAAGATCGCAATGACCTCTTTTCGGAGGGGATTTATTGTTCCTTGTTTGGGATTTCACTTTAATGGAGATTTCTCCATCGCTACACTCTGTCGAAATGACCCTGCAAACCCGGGTGGAGAGAAAAGGCGCACAAACGTAAATATAGTATTTAATGGGTTTGTGCGCCTTTTTTGTATCACCGAAAATGAGGTCATTTCGAAGGAGAAGCATTGGCTGCGACTGAGAAATCTGTTGTAATTGATGATTTATACCAATGATGAAATGACCTTTTGTTTGAGGTAATAATAAATGGTTACTCTTATTTGGTGAGCTTGCCGTGCTTTCCTATGTCAAGATCGCAATGACCTCTTTTCGGAGGGGATTTATTGTTCCTTGTTTGGGATTTCACTTTAATGGAGATTTCTCCATCGCTACACTCTGTCGAAATGACCCTGCAAACCCGGGTGGAGAGAAAAGGCGCACAAACGTAAATATAGTATTTAATGGGTTTGTGCGCCTTTTTTGTATCACCGAAAATGAGGTCATTTCGAAGGAGAAGCATTGGCTGCGACTGAGAAATCTGTTGTAATTGATGATTTATACCAATGATGAAATGACCTTTTGTTTGAGGTCATAATAAAT